>JBFIOX010000048.1:0-11740 GCA_041610455.1 Gemmatimonadota bacterium | reverse complement strand
CCGGCCATTCGGTGGTCGTGCTCGAGCAGGGGCCCTACCTGCGCAGCAGCGATTTCCATCACGATGAGGTGGAAGTCTTGCTGCAGAGCGGGTTGATGGGGTCGCTGCAGGATTTCCCGCAGACGTTTCGCACGTCCGAAGACGAGGAGGCGCAGCCGGCCACCGGCGTGGCGCCCGCGTTCTACGCACGCCTGGTGGGGGGCTCGAGCGTCCACTTCACGGCGAATTTCTGGCGCTTTCGCGAGATCGACTTTCGCGAGCGCTCGGTCGTCGGAACGATCGCCGGCACCGGTCTGGCCGATTGGCCGATCACCTACGACGAGCTCGAGCCGTACTACACGAAGGTCGACTGGGAGATCGGCGTCTCGGGATCGCCTGGACCGTTCGATCCCCCTCGTTCCCGGCCCTACCCGGTCCCGCCCCACCCCGTGAAATCTTCGGGCGTCCTGTTCGAGCGGGGCGCCCGCGCATTGGGGCTGCGTCCGCAGCCCGCGCCGATGGCGATCCTCTCGCGGCCCCACAACGGCCGGTCGGCATGCGCGCATTGCGGGTTCTGCATCGGGTTCGGCTGCGAGTACGGAGCCAAGTCCTCCACGCTCGTGGCCATGATCCCGCTGGCCGAGGCGACCGGACGCTGCGAGGTCCGGCCGCTGAGCACCGTGCACCGCATCGAGGTCGATGCGCGGGGACGCGCCCGCGGCGTCCTGTATTACGACGAGCGGGGGAACGAGCACCGGCAGCGCGCGCGCGCCGTCGTGCTCAGCGCGAACGGTGCCGAATCCGCGCGGCTTCTCCTCGCTTCATCCTCGAGCCGGTTTCCCGACGGTCTGGCCAATTCGAGCGGGCTCGTCGGGAAGTACCTGATGTTCAACGGCCAGAGCTATTCGCACGGGGTGTTCGAAGAGCCGCTCAACGAGTACAAGAGCGTGCAGGTCACCCGCATCTCGTGGGACTATTACGATTCCGATCCGAACCGAGGCTTCTACGGGGGCGGCGGTCTCGACGGCCGGGCCTTCGCGTACCCGATCCTGTTCGCGCTCGGGGGGCTACCGCCCGACGCGCCCACCTGGGGTGCGGAGTACAAGCGTCTCCTGGGTCGCTCCTTCACGCGCTTCATGGACGTGAACGGGCACACCACGTCGCTCCCGGTGCTGCGCAACAACATCACCCTCGATCCGACCGTCACCGACATGTTCGGCCGCCCGGCGCTGCGCATGACCTACCGGGACCACGACGACGATCTGGCCATGATGCGGTTTCTGTTGCGCCGCGGCACCGAGATCCTCGAGGCTGCCGGCGCGACGCGCACGTGGGAGACCCCGGTGGCGCCCCAGTTCCTCGGGGCGCACCTCTTGGGCACCGCGCGCATGGGTGACGATCCGGCGACGTCGGTCGTCGACAAGTACCACCGGTCGCACGACGTGCCCAACCTGTTCGTGTGCGATGGCTCGAGCTTCGTGACCTCGGGGCGGGGGCAGCCCACCATGACGATCATGGCGCTCGCTTTTCGCGCCGGCGAGCACATAGCCCGCTTCGCGAGCAGGGGCGAGATCTAGCGGCCGACTCGAAACTGGGAGGGGAGGAGGGGTCTTGCGGGTCGCTGCCATCCACGCCGTCCGGCCACGACGTTCCGGATCCCGCCGGAGCGACGGTCTCCCCGCTGGGCGCCGCTCCGGCGCGCCGGGCCCCCGCGGCCGGGTCCGGGTCGCGGCGATCTGGGTGGCGCTGGCCGCGGTCGCCATCCCCGCGCACGCGGCCGCGCAGCTTTCCGTGGGCGCCCAGCTCAGCTCGGGCGAGAAGTACGACCTCGGCATCGGTCCGCGCGTCGTGCTGGATCTGGCGCCGCTGGGCGCCGGGCTGCGCGTCGTCGGAAGCTTCGATTACTTCTTCCCCGACGCGCTGCAAGGCGATGAGGCGGCGAGGTCGGTGGACGCCGGCGTGGAGTATTGGGAGGCGAACCTCAACCTCCTCTACCGGATCGGTCGGCCGCTCGTCCTGGTGGCGCCCTACGTGGGCGGAGGGCTCAACCTCGCGCGTCTCGAGGTCGGCGATTTCGCCTCCACCGAGCGGGGCGTGAACCTCTTGGCCGGCGTCTCGCTCGACGCCGGCGGGCTCTCTCCTTTCGTGGAGTTCCGCTACGAAGTGGAGGGGGGCGAGCAATGGGTGCTCACAGGGGGGCTCGTCTTCTGAGCCGCGGCCGTGGCGCGGTCGGCGCGCCGCGGAGGGTGCAACGCTCGGGCGCGGGCGTGCGTCCAAGTCGAGGTGCCGCGCACAGTTCCCGAGCGACGCCTGTTGCGGTAGGATGTGCGAGCGCGGGTCCCCGCGAGGGCCTGCTTCTACACACCGGAGTCGGAACGGAGGGGAGAATGGGTCGCAGAACCCTGGGGGTGGTGATGGCGACGCTGGCGCTGGCGTGGGGGGCCACTTCGGCCTCGGCGCAGGCGGTGCGGGTCGGTGGTCAGGTGAGCTTGGCCGACGACGCCGACTTCGGCTTGGGGGGCCGGCTCGGCTTCGAGCTGCCCAGCGTGGCGGCGGGCCTGTGGGCCGTCGGGACCTTCGACTATTTCTTCCCGGGGGACGATCTGTTCGGCTCGGGCGGCGACGTCGACTACTGGGAGGTGAACGGCAACTTCCTCTACGACATCGCGATCCCGGACGCCCAGGTCACGCCGTACTTCGGGGCCGGCCTCAACATCGCGCACGTCTCGCGGCCGGTCCCCGCCATGCCCGACGATCGCGACTCCGACACGAAGCTCGGACTGAATCTCATCGCCGGGCTCAACTTCGACGTCACCGGGTTCACCCCCTTCGTCGAGGTCAAGATCGAGATCGACGGCGGAGAGCAATTCATCGCCGCCGGCGGGATCACGTTCCCGTGATGCGCTCGGGTCCCGGCTAGGGGGCGGCCGCGCGACCCCACCTTTCCCCGGAAATCGCGGAGGCGCTCGATCGGGGTGACCCGGTCGTGGCGCTCGAGTCCACGGTCATCGCGCACGGTCTCCCCCGACCGCTGAACGTCGAGACGGCACGCGCCATGGAGCAGGCGGTGCGCGATGAGGGTGGTTGTCCGGCGACCATCGCCATCGTCGACGGACGACCCCGCGTGGGTCTCGAAGCGGACGATGTCGACCGTCTGGCGAGCGGCGGGGTGGCGAAGGCGGGGCTGTCGGACCTGGCTCCGCTCGTGGCCGCTGGGCGGACCGGCGCCACCACCGTGGCGGCCACGGCGTTCCTGGCCGCCCGAGCCGGTCTGGAGGTGTTCGCCACCGGCGGGATCGGCGGCGTCCATCGCAGCGTCGGCGAGACGCTCGACGTCTCCGGTGACCTCGTGGCGCTCGCTCGTACGCCGATCGCGGTCGTTTGCGCCGGCGCGAAGGCGATCCTCGACCTTCCCCGCACGTTCGAGCTCCTCGAGACGCTTGGCGTGCCGCTCCTCGGGCTCGGCACGGACGAGTTCCCGGCCTTCTATACTCGCCGCAGCGGGCTCGCGCTCGAGCACGTCGCGCCCGACGCGGGAGCCGCGGCGCGGGCGCTCGCCGCGCACCGTGATCTGGGGCTCGCGACCGCGGTGCTCTTCCTCAACCCGCCCCCGCGCGACAGCGCCCTGGACGCCGACGAAGTGGAGGGCTGGATCGAACGCGCGACGCACGAGGCGGGGCGGGCGGGCGTCGGGGGCAAAGCGCTCACGCCCTGGCTCCTGTCCCGCCTGGCCGAGCTCAGCGAGGGACGTACGGTGAGGGCCAACGTGGATCTGCTGATCGACAACGCGCGCGCGGCCGCGCGCATCGCGGTGGCGCTGGGATCGCGGCGCCGTCCGCCCGGATCGGGGCGCTAGAAGATGATGCCGCTCCCCAGGCTCACGACCCAGCGCTTGGCGCCGCTCTCGCCGATCCCGCCCCCGAAGCGGTAGCCCGTGCTCAAGTGGGCGACCTGGGCCAGCGAGCTGAGTGGAGAGCCCATGAAGATCGCCACCCCCACGTCTCCGCCGAGGCGCGCGTCCTGGCCTCGGTACCACGCGCCGCCGTAGTCGACGAAGGCCGCGAACCCGACCCCCGCGATGTTCAGGATGTTGTCCCAGGCGAAGTAGCGATGCTCGAGCGTCGCGCGCGCGCTGCGAGTTCCCACGAAGGCGTGCGGACCCCACAGCCGGGGGAGGATCTCGAAGCCCAGATCGAACTCGCCGCCGGGTGGCGGTCCGTCGAGCAGGCCCCCGCTCAGCTGCAGGAAGGTGGCGTGCCTGGGCGCCGCCTTGATCGCGAGGGTGCCCGTCCCCACAACGCGACCCGTGTCGAGCCCCGCGCTGTTGAACAGCGCGTTCCCGTCGACCACGGCCTTGAGCAACGTGGGGCCCAGCCGCGTTCCCGAAGCGAGGACGATCCGCGCGCCCAGGCCGTTGGAGGCGTACCCGAACTGCTCCGCCGCGAATTTCAGTGAGACGAAGGCCAGATCGCTCAGGTCCTGGTCCTCCTCGGTGAAGTCGTTCATGCGGCCCATGCGCGTGAAGCGTGCGCGCCGGTACTCCATGAAGCCACCCACCAACCCGTACACGGTGTCGGGCACCGTCGCGAATACGCTGTCGGGGTCCAGGGCCGGGTTGTCGACCCGCAGGTACTCCTCACGACGCACCTCCACGCTGGCCCCCACGCGCACGTAGCGGCGCGCGTTGGCGATCGGCGCGTAGGTCAGGAACCCGCGGTTGATGAGCGCCCGCCGTCGCCACTCCGTGGTGTCCCGCCGCGCCGGCGGATCGACGCGAAATTGCAGGACCCGTCCGGAGAAGTACTCGCCGCCGTAGAAGGCCGACCATCGGTCCGAGAACGAGCGGAACGGATTGCCCACCGACCAGCTGCCCGAGTTCAGGTCGGACAGACGCGCCCACGAAGCTCCCATTCCGACCCGGCTCATGCCGAGGCGGTTGATGCTTCCCGACGTCACCAGCCCGTCGCGGTCCGCTTCGCGAACGTACCAGAGGCGCAGTCGGTTGCCCGTTCCCGCGACGTTGCGCTCCGTGACCCCGACCGAGCCGGTGAGCGTGCCGTCCGCTGCGATGCGGGCCGACACGCGCGGTTGGATGCTCCAGGCGTCCTTGGTGCGGACGAACAGGGCCCGCCGGCCATCCACCTGCCCCGTATCGACGCGCACCGATCGAAACAGCCCGAGCGAGCGAAGGTTGCGCTCGCTCTCCGCGGCGAGCACGGAATCGTAGGCCAAGCCGGCCGCCAACAAGAGCTCGCGGCGGATCACGTAGGGCTTGGTCGTCGCGTGGAGGTCGTTGAAGAGCTTGAGGAAGGGGTTCTCGTCGGCGGCCGCGTCGGTGAAGAGGTCCTGTCGCTCGATGACGACGGTGTCGATCATGGCGCGGGTTTCAGAGACCCGCGGCGTGTCGCGCGCCGACTGAGCGAGGGAGACGGTCGGTGTGACGAGGACGATCGCCGCGGCGATTTGAACGACACTCGGACCCGACCAGCCGCGGGGCCGCCGAGCCGCGCTCATGGACTTCCGGTTCGCAGGCCCATGGGAGGCGAAGCTAAAGCAGGGTCCCGGCAAGGGCCAGAACGCGCGGCAAGCCTGGCGATGCCCGACCGGACGGGCCCGAGGGGGCGACTAGCGCGGATCGGTCTCGTTCGCACGAACCGCGTTTGGTGTCGGGCGGCCAGGGTCGAGCTCGAGGTCGTCGCGCCGGCGGATTCCCGACGCGCCCGCGAAGCCCCGCGCGACCTCGCGCACCGTGCGACGCGTCGAGACGAGGATGAAGTCGGGCGCCACATCGCAGAGCGGGAGCGCCACGTGGGCCCACCGCGTGATATCGGGATCGGGAAGCTCGATCCCCGCCTCCGCGTCGACGACCGCCGGCCCCTCCACGGCCGCCACGTCGATGTCGATCGTGCGCGGCGCGTTGGGATCCGCGCCACGCACGCGCCCCAACCTGGCTTCGAGGGGACGGAGGACGTCGAACTTCAGGGCCCGGGGGGTCAACGCCGTCCTCACCCGCACCGCCGCGTTCAGGAAGCGGGGCGTCCCCGGGGCTCCGACGGGGTCGGTCTCGTACACGCCCGAGACCGCCTCCACGCCCAGCAGCCGATCCAGCTCGGCCACCGCGCGCCGCAGGTTGTCCTCGGGCGAGATGTTGGAGCCGAGCACCAGGAGCGCGACGCGTGGCGGGTCGCTACGCGGCTCGGTCTCGCTTCGGTCCGACCGACTCATGAGAAGTCCGACTGGACCCGTTCGATCTCGATGCCCACCGACCCGGCGAAGCGAAGGGCGCCGGGTTTCTCGACCCGCACGCGCGCGCGCGGAGCGCCGTGGTCGACGACGGCGATGCGGGCGATCTCGTGCGCCAGCGCCTCGACCAGGAAATGCCCCGAGGTCTCGGCGTAGGCGATGATGTCCTTGGTCAGCGTGCGGTAATTCAAGGCGTGGCCCACGTCGTCGGTCTCGCCCGCGCGCCGAGCATCCACGTCGATCTCGACGTTGATGACGATGTCCTGCTTCTTCTCGCGCTCCCAGTCGTTGAGCCCGATGATGCCGCGCACCAGGAGGTCTCGGATGAGGATCGTGTCCTTCGGCCTGTCGCCCATACCGACAAGCTACGCGCGCGCTTCAGGCATCACGAACGTCCGCCCGGCAGCAGGTGCTCCCCGCCGTCGACGAGGATGGTGGCTCCCGTGACGAAATCGTTGCGGGCCAGGAACAGCACGGCGTCCACCACGTGGCCGGGCCGGCCCGTGCGCCGCAACGGGAGTCGGGTCCCCCGGTCCCGCCACGCCGCCGAGTCCACCGACTCGCCCGGCGGAGGCAAGATCGGACCTGGCACCAGCGCGTTGACGCGGACGTCCGGCGCGAGCTCCCGGGCCGTGACACGCGTGAGGTGGAGAACCGCGGCTTTGCTCACCCCGTGGTGCGCGTAGCCCTGCCACGTCGTGATGCCCGCCAGGTCGCCGAGATTGACGATGGCCCCGGGTGCTCGGGGCTCGCCGAGCGCGCCCATCCGGGACTCCGACGACCGCATGAGCGCCGCGGCGCGCTGACTGCAGAGGAAGGGCGCGCGCACGTTGACGGCCTGCACCAGGTCCCAAGCCTCGGTCGTGATGTCCTCGAAGCGCTCGCGCTCGAAGGACGCGGCCGAGTTGACGAGCACGTCGAGCCGCCCGAAGGCGTTCCCGACGGTCTCGAACAGCCGATCGATCTGGCGGGGGTCGGCGAGGTCGGCCTGCAAGGGCTCGGCCTTGCGTCCGAGCGCCTGGATCGCGGCCGCCGTGTCTTCCGCTTCCTCCCGGGAGCGGCCGAAATGAACGCAGACGTCGCACCCCGCCTCCGCCAGCCCGAGCGCGATCGCGCGTCCCAACCGCACGCCGGCCCCCGTGACGAGGGCCGTCGTCCGTGCCAGCCTCACGGGCGTCCCCCTCGCGGGGCGGGAATGCACGGAGTAAGGATCATGGGGCGGAAGCGTACGGGGTGGCGTGAGAGCGGACAACCGGCGGGAGAGCCGCGATGAAGGCCGTGTGGTACGAGCGCACCGGACCGGCGCGCCGCGTGCTCGAGTTCGGCGAGCTTCCCACGCCGGAGCCCGGGCCCGGCGAGGTGCGGGTGCGCGTGCACGCTTCCGGCGTGAACCCCTCGGACACCAAGCGCCGGGCGGGCTGGCTGGGTCTGCCGCCGCAGCACCCGCGCATCGTGCCCCACGCCGACGGGGCGGGGGTGATCGACGCGGTGGGGGAGGGCGCGGACCCGGCGCGCCTCGGCGAGCGCGTCTGGGTGTGGAACGCCGTCGGGGCGGAGCGCGCGTGCGGGACCGCCGCCGAGTTCGTCGCGCTTTCCGACGGGCAGGCCGTGCGGCTCCCCGAGGACGTGCCGTTCGAGGTGGGAGCGGGCCTGGGGGTGCCCGGATGTACGGCCCATTATGCCGTGTTCGGCGACGGACCGGTGGGCGGACAGGAGGTGCTCGTGCACGCCGGGGCCGGGGCCGTTGGCAACCTGGCCGTGCAGCTCGCGACGCTGGGTGGGGCCCGCGTCATCGCCACCGTGAGCTCCCCGCTCAAGGCCGCTATCGCGCGCGCCGCCGGCGCCGTCGTGGTCATCGACTATCGCGCCGAGGACACGGTCGCCCGCGTCCGCGAGGCGACGCGCGGCGCCGGTGTCCACCGCGTGATCGAGGTCGACCTGGGCGAGAACCTGGAGCGCGATCTCGAGGTGCTTCGGCCGAACGGCGTCATCGCATCCTACTCGTCGACCTCCGATCCACGACCCCGGCTCCCCTACTATCCGCTCGCCTTCAAGGATGTGCGGATCCACTTCGTGCAGGGATACCTTCTACCCCCGGTCGCGCGACGGGCGGCGCTGCGCGATCTGTCGCTGTGGCTGGCGGCCGGGCAGCTGGAGGTGCGCATCGGCGCGCGCTTCGCCCTCTCCGATACCGCGGCGGCGCACGAGGCGCTCGAGTCGGGCCGCGTGATCGGGAAGATCGTGGTCGAGGTGCCCTGAGGGGAGGAAGGGGGTGCGATGGGGATGGAGGGCAGGGGGCGGAAAGGGCTGGTGCTCGCCGTGCTGACGATCGCCGCGGTGGGGTCGGAACCCGTCGAGGCGCAGGAGGCCGGTCCCGAGGGGCCCCTCGCGGGCGATCTTCGGGTCGAGGAAGCTTGGCTCGCCACGGCCGAGGGCGATTCCGTCGCCGCGCGGCGCGGCACGCTCGCCGTGCCCGAGAGCCGCGGCCGCGCAGACTCCCGCATCATCCGCCTGGCCTTCGTCCGACTCCTGAGCACGGCGCCCGATCCCGGTCCGCCCCTGTTCTATCTGGCGGGAGGGCCGGGCGGTTCGGCCACGGCCTCGGTGTCCTCGCCGCGGGGCGTCTCCAACTGGACCTGGTATCTTTCCTACGGTGACGTGGTGTTCCTCGACCAGCGGGGCGCCGGGGACTCGGAGCCCCCGCTCCTCTTCATACAGGCAGACGCCCCCGAGCCCGATCTCTTCGTCGATGCCGCGGCGGCACGTGCGCGGGCGGTGGCGCTGGCGCGCGCGGGCGCGGCGCACTTCCGGCGCCTCGGCGTCGATCTGGACGCGTACACCAGCGTGGAGAGCGCCGACGACATCGACGCCCTTCGGGGCGCGCTGGGCTATCCGCGCATCAACCTGTTCGGTTTCTCCTACGGGACCCACCTGGCCCTGGCCACCATCCGGCGCCACGAGGCGCACGTCGCGAGCGCCGTGCTGGTCGGGGTCGAGGGTCCCGACCACACGTTCAAGCTTCCGCATGCGATGGACGCCCAGTTCGAGAGGCTGGCCCTGCTGGCGGCCCGGGATCCCGAGGTCTCGCGACTGGAGCCCGATCTGGTGGCGCTCCTAGACCGGGTGCTGGAGAAGCTCGCCCGCGCGCCGCTCGTGGTGCGGGTGAACGACCCCATGGGGCGCGTCGTGGACGTGCCGGTCGGGCCGTTCGGTCTCAAATGGATCTTACGCTTCGACATCGGAGACCGCAGCGACTTCACCGTGTTCCCGCGGCTACTGTATTCGATCGATCGCGGCGATCCCACCTTGTTGGCGTGGTTCGTCCAGAAGCGCTTCCCGCTCGTGTACGGGAGCAACTTGATGTCGCTGATGGTCGATGCCGCGTCCGGCGCCTCGCCCGAGCGGCTCCGCCTGATCGCGTCTCAAGCGGAGACGAGCCGCTTCGCGGAGGTGGTCAACTTCCCGAATCCGGAGATCGGTCCCGACGTGGCCGCGCCCGACCTGGGGAACGACTATCGGGGCCCGCTGGAGAGCTCCGTGCGCGCGCTGTTCTTGTCGGGGACGCTCGACTTCAACACGCCGCCGCACCAGGCCGAGGAAGTGCGCCGGGGGTTCTCCGCCTCGACGCATATCACCGTTCGCAACGCGGGACACGAGCAGATCTTGCCCGAGCCTTTCGTGCAGGACGCGATCCGAGCCTTTCTCGCGGGCGACCCGATCGAGGATGCGACCGTGGACGCGGGACCCATCCGCTTCGTTCCGCTCGAGGGATACGACCCGGCCCGGACCCACCCCTCGGTCCCGCGCCCGCGCTGAGCGGCGGCCGCCTCGGCTCAGCCCCGCAACGACGCGATGACGCGCGCCACGCGGCGGGCGCGCGTGTCGGGGCGCTTGGCTCCCTCGATCGCGGTGACGTGCACCCGACGTCGCGTGTACGACAGGGCGTCGAAGGCCGACGCCAGTTCGGACTCGGCGAGCGCGGCGGCGAGGTCGGCCGGAATCTGGACAATGCGGGGGGAGGAGTCCGCCCGGACGGTGACCCGGACCCGGTCTCCCGGCCCTTTTCCGATGGCCTGGCGGACATCCTTCCGGATGCCGAGCACGTAGCGACCGCCCATGGAGGCGATCGAGCCGCGGTATGCGACGCCGTCGAACGTGGCGTTCACCTTCGGCCGTGCCGAGCCCAAGGATGCCCTGACGTCGAAAGGACACGCGACCAGGGCGCCTCCGCCCCGGGCCTCCTCGATGATCGCGTCGAATTCGTGCATGGCCGCACGTTCCCCCGCCTCCCGCGATCGCGCAAGAGACCTCCGACGTTTGGGCGGACTCCCGCCTCCGCGTATCTTTCCCGTCTGGTTGATGCGAGTGCCCGTTCGGTAAGGCGAGCGCGGAAACCGCTGACAGCCGCAAGGAGTCGCCCGATGTCCAAACGCCCATCCTCGTCCGGTCGGTCCGAGAAGCGGTACCCGAAGGCACACCCGGAGGCGCACGTGCCCGAGGACGACGTCGCCGACAAGTCTTTGAAAGGGGCGCTGCGGAAGCTCGTGGCCCCGAGACCGCGCCCGGACGAGCGCGGACCCCGCAAGAAGATCCGTGGGCCCGGCCCCGTCCACCGTGGTCCGGTCGTTCACCGCGGTCTGATGCTTAGCTTCGGGCGCCGGGGCGCCCAGGGCCTCTCGATTCCCGTGATCTGCGGTGCGGTTCTGGTGATCGCCGTCGCGGCGGTCGCCATGTTGTCCCTGGGCGGCTGACCCGTCCAACGCCGAAGGCGCGATGCAAGACCTCGAGTCCGACGGGGCAGCCGGACCCGAGACGCCGGCCCCCCACTCGCCCTCGGGCACCACACCGCCGGCCTCGGCCGGCCGTCGCTCGGTCGCGGCGTTCCGCGATCCGGCGCTTGACTTCGCGCAGCGGCTGCTCGGCGCGCTCGCGGTGGCGGCGGGTCTCGTGCTGGCGGCGTTCTCGATCGTGCTCCTCGCCCCGGGAGAGGTCACGGTGGGGGCCTGGGGCCAGGACGCCGATGTCGTACCGTGGGGACGCCGCTACGGCCTGTCCGGTTCGGTTCTCGCGCAGCTGACGGGGTTCTTCGCGCGAGTGGTGACCGGCGACCTCGGCATCTCCTCCGCCACCGGACGGCCCGTGGCGGCGCTCATCGCCGAGCGACTCCCGGCCACCCTCCTCCTGGTGGTGGCGGCCTTCGCGCTCGCCTCCCTCGTCGGCGTGCTGGCGGGAGTGTGGGCGACGGTACGGCCGCATGCGGGAGGGGTGCGCGTGGCCCGGGCCGGCGGGGTGGCGTTGCTCGCGGCGCCCGCCTTCTGGATCGGCCAGCTCGCCGTGCTGGTCTTCGCCGTGGGCCTGGGTTGGATTCCCACGGGAGGGCCATCCGCGATGCGGGCCGGGGATTGGGCGGGCGCGCTTTCGCTCGGCGGGCACGTGATCGTGCCAGCGCTCCTCCTGGCCTCTCCCGAGCTCGCGCGCGTGGCTCGCCTCACGCGCGCCCGACTCGGCGCGGAGCTGG
>JBFIOX010000047.1:0-11790 GCA_041610455.1 Gemmatimonadota bacterium | reverse complement strand
GCTGGACCTCCGGAGGTCCAGCGCCGTCCGCACCACGTCGTCCGAGAAACCCGCCTCGCGCAGATGGTATTCCGCGGTGAAGGCCATCTGCCTGGCAGGTGAGACGCCGGGACCCGACACGGAGACGGCGAATGCGAGGTCCGGCGATCTCAGGGCGGCGAGCGGCGCGATCCAGCCGCCCTGGCTCACCCCCCACGCGCCGATCCTGCTTCGATCGATGTGCGGGTGCGATATGAGCGACGCGACCGCCGCCAATCCGTCGTCGGCCAGGTCCTCGAACGAAGCGGTCTCGAAGTCGCCGGGCTGTCCACCCGTGCCGCGGCGATCGTATACGAAGGTCGCGACCCCTCGACGTGGGAGCTCGTCCTTCAGGTGCGCATAGAAGCCGAAATCGCTGCTTCCGCCGCTGGCCGCGTGATAGAGAACCAGGAGCGGCCACGGACCCGGGGCGGCAGGTGTTCGGAGGATGCCGCTGAACGTCAGACCATCTCGCTCGAAGGAGATGGTCTCCTCGTTGACCTGGGCCGCCGCGGACCCCGCGCAAGCCGCAGCAGCGAGGGTCAGCGCGGGCAATCGGCCCCATAACGTCCGCTTCGGGCCCGCCGCCCGAGTCGGACGCCTCACCCTCAGGGACCGATGCGCAGGCGTACGGTGGCCGTAGGGTCGGTCGCCTACGGCCAGGGCGCCGCCCCCCACACGTGCAGCCCGCACATGCCGCCGAGGATGCGCCAGGTGTCGCCGTCGCGTCGCCAGGTGTGCACGAACTTCCACACCTCGTTCTGCCCGTCGACCCCGCCGGCGGCGAACGTGTAGACGATGGGCGTGGTGTAGTAGACGACCGCGACGTCGCCGAACACCTGGACGGCGCCGAACGTCAGGTCGTAGGAGATCTCGTACACGCCGTCGCGCACGCCGACCATCCAGCCGTGGATGTTCTCCTTGGTGGCCGGGCTCTCGGCGGTGCACGGCCAGCCCACGAAGTCCTCGTCCCACAGATCGCGGTAGCCTTCGACGTCGCCGGCCGCGACGCGCTCCCAGTAGATCTCCTCCATGCGCCACACCTCCCGCTCGGCGCCCGAGAGCGCCTGGGCCACCGCCGCGGCGGGGGGGACGGCCAGCGTGGCGAGCGCCGCGAGGGCCGCGGCGACGGGAACGGGGATTCGTCTCACGGGACCATCCTCCTCCAGTAGAGTCTCGTTTTCGTGCTCAGCCCACCACGCCGATCACGCACATGGCCGAAGTCTGATCGCCCCACAGGTTCCCCGGCGGGCAATGGTCCGGCACGACCTCGCAACGAGCGTTGGGGTCGTTGAGGACGACGCGGCAGTCGAACTCCACGGGTACGGGCTGGGCCTGGTTGGTGCACATCCGGCCCACCACCCGCTCCATGATGTGGGTGGGGGACGAGCACCAGTCGCCCCAGCGGTCGAGCATGTTGCCGCACATGGCGTTCTGGGTCGCGTACACGTCCTGGCAGCCGGCCACGGTGGGGTCGTTGCCGGCGTCGACCGTCTCGCGCGTGTCGAGGTGCGCGCCGGCGGCCACCGGGGCGCCGCGCACGTTGGGATGGTAGATGATCGAGGGATCCTGGGCGGGGGGCTGGCAGGCGACGAGCGCCAGGGCCAGCGTCCCGATCGAGAGCGGTCGCGCGTCCATCCTGCGCCCTCCTGCTGCGGTCACTTCACGTTCTTGCCGCCACCACCTCCCGCAACCTAGGGCCCCCGAGCGCGGGGGCCCATGGTCGTGTCTTCTACGGGACGACGATCCGGACCCGCCGGTTGGCCTGTCGTCCGTCGTCCGTGGCGTTGTCGGCGATGGGCTCGCTCTCACCCTTCCCGACCGCCTCGATGAGCGAGGCGTCGATGCCGTGCTCGACCAGGTAGGCCTTCACGGCGCCGGCCCGGCGCTGGGACAGCTCCATGTTGTAGGAATCCGATCCGGTCGCGTCGGTGTGACCCTCGATGACCAGGGGCTTCCCGTATTCGGCCACCATGGCGCGGATGCGCTCCAGCTCGGGGGTGGACTCGGGTCGCAGATCGGCGCTGTTGAAGTCGAAGTAGATCGAGCGCGTCGTGTACTCGCCCTCCGACGCGAACACGGTCACCGGGTCCTCGACGCCGTAGTCCACCCGGATGTCGCGCATGTACATGGGGATGTCGGTCCGGCCGTGCACTTCGAACTCGATCGCCGTCGAGCCCACCTGGTGCTTGAAGTTGGGCACCTGGGCGATCCGCTCGCCGCCCACGTAGAGGATCGCGTACCCGTCGTCGACCTGGAACTTGACCGGCGTGAGCGCCTGCACGAAGCCGACGTTCGAATCGGTGCCCGACACCCGGTTGCCGCCCAACAGAACGCCCGAGCCGTTCCACAGGGTCAGATAGTGGTTCTCCCAGCTCGACAGGTTGATGTTCTGTCCCGCGAAGGGCTGGAAGTACACGAACAGATACTGCACCCCCACCGACGCCTTGAGCGTGAACTCGAGCGAGAAGTCCGCGGGCAGCGGCTCCGAGAGCGGGATGCGGAAGACCGTGCGGTCCTTGAACTCGGCCGTGTTCAGCCCGTCGATCTGCACGATCTCCATGTTGCCCGACACGAAGTCGACGTTGCCGGGAATGCGGCCGACCCGGATCGCCGGGTTCGGCTTGAGCGCGGGGGGATTCTCGGTGTCCTCGAGGTTCCAGCGGCTGTTGTAGATGGGCCGCTCGCCTCGCACGAAGTCGTAGTTGGCCCAGCGCCCCTCGCCGGGCTTCTGGCGCGACGCCTCGGCGGCCGCGGGGTCCGCCACGGCGTTGCCGTTCTCGTCCCGCACGACATCGCCGTTCTCGTCGACCATCACGACCGGGTCGCCGTTCTTGCGGGCCTCTTCGACGCAGGCCGTGTCGCCGATCCCGCAGGCGACGGCCTCTCCGATCATGGTGACCACCCGCTCGGTCGCCTGGCGCTTGGCGGCGTCCTCGGCGGCGCGGCGGATGCGGTTCAGCTGCGCCTCCGCGGGGTGGGGAAACGTGAGCGTGACGAGCGTAATGACGAGCCCGAGAACACCGATCCGGCGGCACATGGTTGGGCACCTAGCTTCAGGAGGGGTAGGCGCAGGCCTGAGAGGCGGCGCCCCCGCCGAATCTAGCGGGCCGCCCGGGGGCCGGAAATCACCCCCCTCCCGGCGGCTGGGGCTTTACGCCCCACGTCCCCGGCGCGAGTTTACCTCCCTACCCATACGACGGGGGGATCATGCGCAGACTGGCGATTCTCGGATCTGTTCTACTGCTGGGCGGGGTGATCGGGGGCTGCCAACCGGCGGACACGGCCGAAGCGGGCGACATGACCGCCACCGGGGAGTCTCCGATCGACGGGGTGTGGAGCAACGTGCGGGTCGACGTGACCACGCCCGACTCCAGCTTCACGATCGACATCGTCCGGCCCAGCGTCCTCATCTACGAGGATGGCCACTACGCGGCGGTGAACATCCAGGGCCAGGAGCCGCGCGAGGTGCTCCCGGACGAGGCGACCGACGCACAGTTGTTGGCCGCCGTCGGCCGGCTGCGGATGAACGGCGGCACGTTCGAGGTGGACGGCTCGACGGTCACCGGCCAGGTCATCACCCACTGGAATCCCAACGCCATGGCCGAGGGCCCGACCAACTCATTCGAGTACGAGGTCGAGGGCGATGTCCTGCGCCGCACGTTCACCAACGAGGAGAACGGGACGCAATTCGTCGTCATCTCGGAGCGGCGTGCCGAAGCCCCCCCCTCGGAGGTCGACGGGGTGTGGGACGACGTCCAGGTCGAGGTGACCAACCCCGACACGAGCTTCACGAACCCGGTCCCCTCCCCGGCGGTGATCATCTTCAGTCGCGGGCACTACGTGATCACGCGCGTCGCGGGCGCCGAGCCGCGCGAGCTGTGGCCCGAGGAGGGGCCTCCGAGCGACGAGCAGCGCCTGGCCGGGATGCGCCGGCTGCGGGGCGAGGGCGGCACGTTCACGCTCGAGGACGGGAACCTCGTGACGCGTCCGATGGTGCACCGCATCCCGAACGTGGTGCAGGAGGGTCAGACGGCGACCCGCGCCTACGAGGTGTCGGGCGACACGATGACGTGGGTGTTCACCAACGAGGAGGCCGGGTCCCAGACCCGGGTGACGTTCCGCCGGCGCGGGTGACGCGCGCGGCTCGACCAGGAGGCTGAGGGCGGGCGGCTCGACCCCGAGGCAGACGCGTAGGACGCGCCTCGGGGCCGAGGTCCGCCCGCCGACGGGCCAATCTTAGGGCGAACGCGCGGGACCGCGCCTCGGGGCCGGGGTCGGCCGCCCTCAGCCACCCGTCTTCGCGAACTCCTCCCCCATGAAGCGGAGTCCAGTCACCTCCCCGTCCTCAACCACGAACGAGACCACCGAGCCCCCGCCCGTGAGCTCGACGCGGAAGGCGTGCGCGGATGCGTCGTACACCTCGGCCGGCGAGCGGACGAGCCCGGCCGCCGCCTCCAGACCCTCCCCCACCAGGCGCCATGTCATCGTGCCGTGCGTCTCGCTCTCGTAGCGACCCGCGTAGGCGCTCAGCGGGAGGGGCATGGGCGCCCGCCGGGCCGAGCGCCGCGCCAGATCGGCGGCCACCGCGGCCCTGACTTCCTCCACGCCCCGGCGCGCCTCCGCGATCCGCTCGGCCCACGTCGCCGCCGCGTCCGGCTTCTCGAGCAGGTGATCGTAGATGCGGGCCGCGACCATATCGACGAGCCGGCCGCCGAGCGCCGCCTCGTTGACGAGCGCCACCACCCCGATTCCATGATGTGGCATGAACGACACATGCGGACGGGCGCCCGTGTATCCGCCGAAGCGGTGCACGAGCGTGTCCAGACCATAGGTTCCGATGTCCCAACCGTGACCCCACCCGTGGCGGTGGAAGAGCGAGATGTCGCGGTCCTGCGGGGCCTGGACGGTGGTGGCCGCGGCGATCACCTCGGCCGGGAACACCCGCGCGCCGTCCACCACCCCATCCTCGAGAAACGCCTCGATCCAGCGCGCCAGGTCGAGCGCGGTCGTCAGGTGGCCGCCCGCCGCGTGCATGTTGGCGTCGCCCTTGGTGAGCGGCGCGCGCGCGAATCCGTCGGGGGCCACCCGGTACGGCATCGCGAGGTCCCCGGGGTCCACGCGCGACAGATGGGCGCTGGTCGAGGCGAGGCCGAGCGGCCCGAGCACCTCGCGCGCCCCCACCTCTTTCCAGCCCGCCCCCGTGACCCGCTCGATCACCATCCCGAGCAGGTTGTAGGGCTGGTTGCGGTACGAGAACGCGCGGCCCTCGGGCGCCGGCTCGGCCTGCTCGAGAAGGGCGATCAGCTCGGCCTCGGTGAACTCGCCCGAGAACGCCGTGCGGAACACGAAGGGGGCGCTCTGCGCCATCCCGTCGGTCATGGTGAGGAGGTCGCGCACCGTGATCTCCGCGGCCGACAGGGGCGGCGTCAGCTCCAGCTCGGGGAGGTACCGCGCGATGGGCGCGTCCACATCGAGCGCGCCGCGGTGCGCCAGGAGCGCGGCCGTGAGCCCGAGGAACGACTTGCTGGCCGACGCGATGTAGAAGCGCGTGCGCTCGGGGACCACGGGGCGCCCGGCTTCCAGATCGGCGTGGCCGAAGCCGCGCAGGTAGGCCACCTCGCCGTCCGCCACCACCGCGACCGCGAGCCCGGGCGACAACTCGAGCGCGAACAGCTCGGCGACGAGCGGATCGAGCTCGGCCGCCAGCGGCCCCCCGTCGGGCGGCGCCTGGGGGGGCGGGAGCGCCTGAGACGCGGCGCTCGCGGCGTCCGAGCCGCAGCCCGCCGCGAGGACCGCCGCCAGGGTGAGCCACGTTGACCGTGCCCGCGTAGCCGGGCCAGCCCGCCGTGCCGGCCCGCTCGGCTGAGCTCGTAGCTCCGGCCCGCCTCGCATGGCCAGCGGTGTCCGAGCTGACCGTCTCACGTACGGAAAACCCCTCATCGATCTCGTCCTTGCCAGAGAGTGTGCTACAAATGTAGCGGCGAGCGGGACGACGATCAAATCGTTGGGCGGTCTACAGGTCTGCGGTCTTCAGGCCTGTCGGGTTCCGATCCCCCGGGTCATGTTTCCGCGTACCGGTATTGGGCGATGGGGGGTGAAGGGAACCCAGGCAGCACCGGAAGGAGGGCCGCATGAACCGTCGGACCGCTGTGGCGTTGTTCGCAGGTTGTCTTCTGTTCCCCGGCGCGGCACTCGCGCAGGACTCGAATCCGGTCGTGTTCGGCACGTACTACGTGTGCGACCAGAATCGAGAAGCGGGCGCGGACGCGATCCAGAGGGGGGTGATGGGACCCATCCTCGATGGCCACCTCGAGGCGGGGCATCTGCTCGCCTGGGGTTGGCTCTCGCACCGCATCGGCGGCGAGTGGCGGCGGGCCGAGTACATGATCGCGCCCGATCGCGCCACGCTGCTCACCGTGCGCAACCAGGTGATCGAGGCGCTTCAGGAGGGGGAGGCCGAGGTCGCGTCGCGCGAGCTCACCAGCATCTGCCCGGATCACGATGACTACATATGGACCGTGCAGGCCTCATCCGACCCCGATCTCGTGGTTACCGACAGGCCCGCGGCCGGCATGTCGACCTACTACGTGTGCGACCCCGCCCGCGAGGCGCGCGCCGATCAGATCGTGAGCGAGACCCTGGCGCCGATCTTCAACCGTCACGTGGGCGAGAGCGCGCTGGGCGCGTGGAGCTGGCTGGCCCACTCGGTAGGGGGCGAGTACCGGCGGGCGTTCGTGATCGACGCGGCGGATGAGGCCACGCTCCACACGCACCGCGAGGCGCTGGTTGCCGAAGTCCAGCGGCGGGCCGCCGAGGCGGGCGCCGAGTTCAACGCCATCTGCGACTCCCACGTCGACTATCAGTGGGACATCACCATCTCGCGGCCCTAGACCGGTGAGGGCGGTCGCGGCGGCCGGTCGGGCGTAGTCAGTCGGCCGCGAGCGAGGCACGCCCGCGAGCGAGGCGCGCCCGCGCGATCGAGTGACGTCGAATGCCCTCAGGCACTGCCGGTCGGCCGCCCGCCGACCGGCCGTGCCGCCGCCCTGCGCAGCGTCTCTTCGGGCACGTCGGGCGGATAGTCGAAGCGGGGCGCGGTGAGCGCCACCCAGCCGAAGTAGAGGAGCGAGGCGAGGCCCAGGGTGAGCCCCACGACCACGCCGAGGTCCACCACGCCGCGCCACGGCTGCTCGATCTGCCGGATCACGATGATGAACCCGATGATGGCGATCGTGAGGAGCGTCGAGCGCACCTTGCGCCGCCGCGTGGCGTGGATGAGCCCGTAGCAGAAGAGGGGGGCGAGCGCCACGTAGTGCGCCTGCTCGGGGTGATCGCGCAGGTAGCGCGCCCGCGCGGCCACCATGGGCGAGAACGCGAGGTGGAATCCGCGGTAGCCCTCCGTGTAGGCCATGAACCCGATCCACAGGGCGAGGGCGGTCCAGTGGGTCGGGGTGAGCGGGTGCGAAAAGGCGCCCAGCCCGAGCGGGACGAGCCGCACCAGCGCCCACACGATGAGCAGGGCCACGCCGGCGATCCCCCAGATGGCCCCGATCCAGCCTATGCGCATGCGTCTCTCCCGGGCGACCGAACGGACCCCCGCGGTCCGCGAGCCGGCGCGATCCGTGTGCAGGTGGTGCGATCCGTCTGCAAACGACGCGACCCGAACCTGCACGCCCGGGCCCGGGAAAAGAAGTCGTCACTCGACGTGGGCTAGGGGCCGCGAGGGGCTGCCGGGTCCCTCGGAACGAAGGTCTCAGAAGCTGGCAGGATCCCGAAAGAGAAAGCGGGGGATGGGCTCCTGCCCATCCCCCCGACCTTTCAGAGAGACGCTCCGCCGAGGCGGAGCGCGCCGCTTCCGAGCTTCTTAGGAGGCGGTGGCGGTGTTCAGCGTGCTGCTGGCGTTGCTGAACGCACCGTTGATCCCCGTGGCCAACACCGTCATGCCGGCCGTGATGGCCAGAGCGATGAGGACCACCAGCAGGACGTACTCGGTAGCGTCCTGACCGGAATCGTCTCTCCACAGGTTGCGCAGAAACTGCTTCATAGTCTCCCTCCCATGGGGTTCAAGGTCCGCAAGCCGCCGGTACCAAGCGGGCTCACGCAGGACCCAGCGCACATCGAACGATCCGTGCCGCGGCCGACCGCCGGGCGCGTGGTACGTGAGCGACGACCTCAACTCCTTCGGAACAACAATCTTGCGCCCCCCCCGGGCACTCGGTCGGAGGCCGTCCAAAAAGGTAACTGTGGGACACATACCACGGTCGTGGGGCCACACCGTTGGAGACGTCGGCGAAATCCGGTGTCGGCGAACAGCGGGCTCGGGCGGGCCGAGGCGTGTATCGACCCGTGGAATATAGGCTTGGCGAGCGGTCGGCAGCCAGTGCCGGACCTCGCCGGGGTGGGCCCGGGGGCGCCCCTTGTGGGTCCAAGAGCGCCGGGGGCCGGCGCGGGCCGCGGTGCCCCGCGCTGGCGTAGGTCTCGATGCGGCCGTGAGATGGCCGTCACGGCGGATCGTGTGGCGCGTCAGCGGCGGCGGGCTGCGGGGCGGAGGGGGCCTCCCCCGCGGGAGCCCGTCGTAAGGTCTGGACTGCAGAAGAATCAGTGACGGTGGAGCGCCCGAGGACCGACCGTCACTCAGCAGCCGCAGGCAGCCCGCCGTGCCGAGGGAATGGTCGCCTCGCCGCGCCTTCCGACGGACGATTTTTCCGAAACCCGCTGTCGGGGGGCACGGGTGGGCCCTCCGAGAAGCCCGAAAGTGCGTCGGGCGGAATGCGGGTGAGTTGTCCAAATGCGAGCCTCAAGACACTTAGAGCCCTTTCACTCCGGCCGGAATCGAGAACGGAAAATATTGCCGGTCGTCGGCAGGAGTCGACTCGGGTAAAGGGAAATCCCTGCCCCGTCGGGTCCATCAGGGCGACGCCACGCTCGTGGGGCATGTCACCTGCCCAGGCGTGCGACGACCGGTCGGACCGATCACCTCGGCAGAGTGCGAGTCGAATCGTGAAAGAGCGCGTAGTGGCTGGCGGCACAAGACGAGCCCGGGCCGTGCGCCGAGCGCGGCGCTTCTCCCGCATGTGGCTGACGGCACCTGCGTCGATCGCCGTCCTGGCAGGCACCCTTTCCTTGGCTCACGCGTCGGCGGCGCTCGCCCAGGAAGCGAGTTCGCCTCCGGAGCTCGAGGACGCGCCTCGCCCGCTTCGAATCACGGTGCAGAACCTGAGCGCCGCAGTGCGCGGCCAGGCCGACGACGAGGGGGTTCTGCGGCCCGGAGACGTGATCCGGTACCACCTGACCTTCACCAACATTTCGGATTCCCCGGTCCAACGGATCGTGCTCGTCGACCCCGTGCCCGATCCGCTGCTCTACGTCGGGCAGTCCGCCGGTGCCGACGATCCCGACGTCCGCATCGACTACTCGATCGACGGCGGGCTGGCGTACGCGGAGCATCCCGTCCTTCGCGAGATGATCGACGGACGCGAGGTCGAGCGTCCGGCCCCGCCCGAGTCGTACACGCACGTCCGCTGGACCATCACGGGCTGGGTGCAGCCGAACCAATCGGTGGTCGCGCATTTCGATGCGCGATTCCCGGGTCCGAAGGAAACCGAGATCCGGAGCGCGGTCCCAGACTCGACCGGCGCGGGGTCGGCCCAGCCGCGCCGCGGCACCTCTTAGACAGGTCACGAACAACGACATGACAACGTACAGGATGCCATCTTCGATGAGAGCGAAACTCCCGGCCCTACTCGGTTTCTCGGCGGCGGTCTTCGGGCTGCTCTTGGCCTCGCCTGTCCTGGCCCAGACGCCGGAAGGCACCGTCATCACCAACACGGCCGATGTGAGCTGGACCGACGCCAACGGCAACAGCTACACGCCCGTGAGCGCGAGCGTAGACGTGACGGTGGGGTTCGCGGCCGGCGTCGACGTGAGCGGCCCATCCGCGGCCAGCCCGGCGCCCGGCAGCAGTGGGAACATCCTCACCTACACGCTGACCAACCTCGGGAATGGCACCGACAGCCTGAGCGTCGCCGAGACGATCTCGAACGCCGGGATCACCGTCACCGAATACCGGCTGAACGGGGTCCCCTACCTGACGCTCGGTCTTCTCAACGCGGCCCTCGCGGCGACCCCGATCGCCGCGGGCGGTGCGGTGACCGTCGAAGTCGTCTACAGCGTGGGTGCGGGGCAGGGCGGGATCCCCACCGATTACACGTTGACGGCGACGTCGCGTCGGGATGGCACGGCGCAGGACGCGCAAACGACCACGATCACGCCCGGCTTGACCCCCGGCGTGACGGTGACCCCCGATGGAGGTGCTTCCAGCCGCCTCCCGAGCAACGGAGTGAACTACACCGAGACGTTCACGGTGACGAACACCGGCGATGGTCCCGACACCTTCGACCTGCTCGCTTCGGCCGACCCGACCAAGATCACGATCGTGTCCGTGAACGGGGTTGCCGGCGCCAGTACGCAGATCAGCCTGACCGCGGGGCAGTCGCAGTCGATCGACGTCGTCTACACGGTGCTCGACGTCCCGGCGGGGACCACCGACGTGCTCCAGCTCCTGGCTACTTCGGTCGCCGACTCCAACATCAGCGATCCGGGGACGGTGAACATCACCGTCATCGGGGCTTCGCTCGCCGCGACCAAGGAGGCCTACCGGGATGATCAGACGACGCTGATCACCGGCGCGGCGACGGTGCTGCCCAACGAATTCATCTGGTACAAGATCACGGTCACCAACAACGGGTCGGCCGCCGCGAGCAGCGTCACGGTGGACGATGCGCTCCCGGCCGAGGTCACCTACGATTCGCACAGCGACGACGGTGGCTCGCCTGCGTGGGTCATCACCACGCCGGCTGTGAACCAGGTACAGGCGACTCTCACCACCCTCGCCCCGTCCGCGAGTCGCTTCTTCTGGATTCGCGTTCAGGTCAACTAGCGCTCTGGCCGAGCGCATGTCGCCTTGAACGCGCCGAGGGCGGGTCGAGGGCCGCGGTTCGACCCTGGACC
The DNA here is from genome assembly GCA_041610455.1 of Gemmatimonadota bacterium. Lineage (GTDB taxonomy): Bacteria > Gemmatimonadota > Gemmatimonadetes > Palauibacterales > Palauibacteraceae > Palauibacter. Next base: position 762 of record JBFIOX010000047.1, on the reverse strand, counting down.
CGGGGCCCCGGACGGGGGTGGCGAGGCGAGAGCGGGGAGCGCCTGGCGAGCGATCGAGCTCCGCCGGGCGCTCGCCGCAATGGCCCTCGGCGCGCTGCTCTGCCCGGCGGACTTGTCGAGCGGCGTCGGGCCGAGGTACGGCACCGCCGCGCGGTCCGACGCGCCCACCACGATTACGAATCGAGTAGACGTCCGCTGGACCGATGAGAGCGGGGTGGCGGACAGCACGCAGTCCAACGCCGTCGTTCTGACGGTCGGATCCGGGGCGGCCGTCTCGATCCAGCCCCCGGGCAACCTGTCGGCTGCTCCCGGAACCCGGATCTTCTTCGCCCACACCGTCACCAACGACGGGCCCGCGGCCGATTGCATCGAGCTCACGGTCCTGGGGGGCGAGGGCATGGGAGCCAGCGTACACCTGCTGGCCCCGGGGGAGAGCCCGTCGACCAACCCGTCGAACCCGCCTGTGGCGGGCTGCGTCGACACGGCGGCGGGCGCGTCGGTCGAGATCGTGGTCGTCCTGCAGGTTCCCGCCGAACCCGGCGCGGGCGTGCTCTCGATCACCGTCGAGGCTCGCAGCGGGACCGACCCTTCGACTTTCGGCCAGGTACAGGATCGGATCACGGTGCTGTTTCCCGCCTCGGCCGACATCGAGAAGACGGTCGACAAAGCGACCGCGCACGTCGGGGACACCCTCACGTACACGATACGCTTCGCGATCACGGGATCGGGCACGCTCACCGGGGTGACCCTCACCGACACGCT
>JBFIOX010000046.1:0-11876 GCA_041610455.1 Gemmatimonadota bacterium | reverse complement strand
CGCCTTGAGGGTGAGGAGGCGGCGCACCGAGGCCTCGATGCGGGCCGCGTCGATCCTTCCCTCCCGGACGGCGGCGACCACCGCCTCGATGGCGCGATCCGGGTCGGTCGGCATGAGCAGCACGTCGGCTCCCGCCTCCAGAGCGCGCACCGACGCCTCATCGTGGCCGTAGGCCCGCACGATCGCCCCCATGTCGAGCGCGTCGGTGAACACGAGCCCGTCGAAGTCGAGGTCGTCGCGCAGGAGGCGGGTGAGGAAGTAGGGCGACAGCGTGGCCGGCGGCGCGTCGCCGCCGAGGATGCCCGGGACGGCCACGTGGGCCGTCATGATGGCGTCGACGCCCTCCTCGATCGCGCCGCGGAACGGCACCAGCTCGAGCCCGTCCAGGCGCGCCCGGTCGCCCGGGATGACCGGGAGCTCGAGGTGCGAATCGACGCCGGTGTCCCCGTGTCCCGGAAAGTGCTTGGCCGTGGCGAGCAGCCCGCCCGCGTGCAGACCCCGGATGTAGGCCCGTCCGAGCGCATCCACGCGCGCCGGATCTTCGCCGAAGGAGCGCGTGTTGATGATCGGATTGGCGGGATTGTTGTTGACGTCCAGGACCGGGGCGAAGTTGAGGTGGACGCCCAGCGCCCGCGCTTCGATCGCCGTGATGCGGGCCGCCTCGAAGACGGTGCCTTCGTCGCCCACCGCGCCGAAGGCCATGGCGGGCGGGAACGCCGTCGCGCCGCTCATGGCCAGGAGCGACGGGAGCGCGTAGAGGGGGCCGAGCCGGAACCCCGCGCCGGCCTCGAAGTCCGCCGCAACCAGCAGGGGAACCCGCGCGAGGCCCTGCAAGCGGTCCAGCCGCGCCGCGTAATCCAGGGGCGTGCCGATCGAGATCACGATGCCGCCGATCCCCCGCTCGCGCACCAGGCGCTCGATGCGGGCCCGCTCGGGGTTCGTGGCGGACGCGTAGCCGCCGGACATCCAGACCATGACGAGCTGCCCCACCCGAGCCCGCAGATCGAGGTGGGCGAGGGTGGTCTCCACCCACGCTCGATCGCCTCGCTCGAGGGGCGACCGCGGATCGGCGATGGGGCGGGGCGGCCAGGTCGGAGCCGGCGGGCCCGCCGAGGCGCACGCCAGCGTGGCGAGCGCGAGCGCGGCGATTGCGGGAGACGCGCGCGGCTTTCCACGTCCGTGGGGGCTTCGTACTGTCACGGACATGTCGGTCGCCATCCCGCATCCCGTCGCAAACGCGTCCTCCCCATGAGCAAGCGGCAAGCTACGGACGCCCGCCGGACGCGACCAGTTGGCCCGCTGCTGTTGGCGCTGGCGACCGCGGCGTGCGGCGGGTCGCCCGGCTCGGCGCCGACGCCGTCGGCGGCCCCCGGCGACCCCGACGCGGCGGCGACCTCAACCGCGGGCACGCGCCCCGGCATCGACGTCCTCCTGGCCGACTCTTCACACCTGATCGAGGGCCGGCGGCTCGGGCTCATCACCCACGCGAGCGGCGTGGGACGAGACGGACGCCGGTCGGCCGACCTCCTGCACGCCCGCGTCGGGTCGCGCCTCGTCCGCCTTTTCTCGCCGGAGCACGGGCTGGGCGGCGACCGGGGCGAGGGGGAGCAGGTGGGGGACGCGATCGATGCGCGCACCGGTCTCGCGGTGTTCTCGCTGTACGGCGGGACGCGGGGTCCCACGCGCGACATGCTCGAGGGAATCGATCTGCTCCTCTTCGACCTGCAGGACGTGGGCGCCCGCTATTACACCTACGTGTCGACCATGGCGCTCTCGATGGAGGCGGCCGGCGAGGCCGGCATCCCCTTCGTGGTGCTCGACCGTCCCAACCCGGTCGGGGCCCCCGTCCAGGGGCCCGTGCTCGACCCCGCGTACGCCTCGTTCGTGGGCCTCTATCCGATCCCCGCCCGGCACGGCATGACGGTGGGCGAGCTGGCGCGCCTGTTCGTGGGTGCGTTCGGCATCGACGTCGATCTGCGCGTCGTCCCCGTGGCGGGGTGGCGGCGCGAGACGTGGTTCGATGAGACGGGGCTGCCCTGGATCCCGCCCTCACTCAACATGCCCGAGCTGGAGAGCGCCGCCCACTATCCCGGCACGTGCCTGTTCGAGGGGACGGGGCTGTCGGTGGGACGGGGCACCGAGCGGGCGTTCCAGCAGCTGGGGGCCCCGTGGCTCGACGGCCAGGCCTGGGCCGGCCGTTTGCGGGCGCACCGGCTGCCGGGCGTCGACATCGAGGCCGTGACGTTCACGCCCGACCGGCCCAGCGACGGGAAGTTCGACGGGGTCCCGCTGTCGGGAATCCGGCTGCGGGTGACGGACCGCGCGGCCTACGATCCGGTGGCCACCGCCGTGACCGCCCTCGGCGCGGCGAGGGCGCTGGCCGGGGATCGCTGGACGTGGCGCGCCGAGCATTTCGATCGCCTGGCGGGATCGTCGGCGCTCAGGGAGGCCATCGAGGCCCGCGTCGCGCCGGCCGAGATCGCGGCCGGGTGGCGCACAGCCCTGGCCGACTTCACCGCTCGCCGCGCCCCGTATCTCCTCTATCCGTAGGGGCTCGAGCAGGCACCCGCGCGGGCCGGACCGATCTCGGCTGCGCGTGGGATGAAGGCGGTCTAGTGGGGGACGAGGATCCGTCCGACCAGCGGCTCTACCTCCGCCTCGATGGGCGTCTCGCCGCGCGGCTCGCCATCGATCTGGATCGGCATGGGGGGATCGGCCTCGATCCTGACCTTCTTCGCCTGCAGGAAGATCATCCGGTCGTCCCCGCCGAACTGCCGGCGCGCCACGCGCCACAGGATGCGCGCCACCTCCGGCAGGTTGCGGGGCGCGAATATGCTGACGTCGATCAGGCCGTCCTGGAACGACGCCCCGGGCGCCACCGTCACCTCGACGGGTAGCGGGCCCGCCCCCAGCTGGCCCGCGTTGGCGAGAAGCACCATGGACGCGTTGACCTTGACCTCACGGTCGTCCGCGAGGATGCGGAAGTTCGCGCTGGGCGGCGTGATCACGTGCTTCAGCCCGCTGTACAGGTACGCCGCGAAGCCGAGCCGGTTCTTGAGCTCGCTCGTGGCGGCGGCCATCACCTCGGCGTCGAGACCCGCTCCCGCGATGAGCGCGAAGTGCTCCCCGTTGGCGCGAGCCAGGTCGACCGGGGCCACCCGGCCTTCCACCGCGACCCGCACGCTGTCCTCGAGCGAGCTCGGAATGTCGAAGTTGAGCGCGAGCTGGTTGCCCGTCCCGAAGGGGATGATGGCCACCGGCACCTGGGTGCCGGCGGTTCCGCGCAGCGCGATGCCCACGGTGCCATCGCCGCCGACGGCCGCGACCGCCCGGAAGCCCCGGGCCGCGGCCGCACGGGTCACCGCGAGGGCCTGGTCCGGATCGGCCGGCTCGACGATGTCGAATGGCACGCCCCGGGCCGCGAACGCCCCGCCGATGCGGCGTCGGAGCGCTTCGGGTTGGCCGCCGCTCGCCCCGGGATTGAGGAGCACGAGAATGCGCTCGCCGTCGGGATAGGGGTAGCCGGTCTCCGGCCCCGCCCCTCCGTTTTCGTGCACGCGTCCTCCGCTTCCTGTGGCCCCTCCGGGACGCCGCGGCCGGCGGCCTGGGCGCGTGCAGACGTTCCGCCTCCGGAGGTCGGCGCGCAAGCGCGCGGCGGCTCCGCGGCGGCGCTAGAAGTCCCAGATGCGGAAGAGGAAGAGCCCGAAGGTCTGCTCGTTGGCCAGGTTGGTCGCCCCGGACAACCCGAAGAGGCGCTCGTCGAAGCGGCTGGAGAGGCGCGCTTCCAGCGTCCAGCTGGGCAGGAACGACCACTCCAAGGTGGCGCGCGGCGGCCCTCCCCCCAGAGACTGCGACACCGAGAAGAAGATGTCCTGGCCCGCGTACCAACCGAACTCGACCGCCGTCTGATCGAAGAGGCTCTGCGAGCCCTGCACCCCGGCCGCGTTACCCCCGCCCACCGACCGCAGGTTGAAGTACGAGAGGCCCGTCGACCCGACCAGGGCCGACGAGATCCCCGAGCTCAGGGTTCCGAGGAAGGTCTCCTGCAGCAGCCGCTGCCCGAGCTGCGCGTCCGCGGCCGCGAAGCACGGCGTTCCGACCGCCAGGAAGCAAAGCTGGTCGGTGTCGCTCATCGGGGGGTTGCTCGTCAGGGTGAGCTCGGTGCTCTGCAGCGTCCCGCCGATGGTCGCCTCGACCACCACCGGCCCCTCGGGGGTACGGTTCCGGTATTCGGCCGTGATGGCCAGGTTCGGGTTGAACTCCGTGCCCCCCACGAACTGGATCGTGCCGGACGTGATGCGCAGCGACTGGACGTAGGGGCGGAGGCGGTCGAAACGGTACGTGCCCCGGGGCAGCTCGACGGTCCCCACCACCACCAGCCGTTCGCTGGCTCGGTCCCAATCGACGCTCAGACCTTCGGCCACCATCTCCACGTCGAGCTCGGGCGAGCGCAGCCACAGATTGGGGCCCAGCGCCAGATCGAGGTCCAGCACGAGGTTTTCCATGAACGGGTTGCGGAACCGGTCCAGGAGGCGCCGCTCGCCGATCGAGGCCGAGTCGAGCAGCGCGTAGATGGTGGGATCGCTGAGGTCGATGATCTGTCGCGCGCGCAGGAACTCGTCTTGCCGGATGTCGCCCTCGCGAAGGCGGAAGCGGCCCGTCAGGAGCGGCGCCGTATAGCGTCCGCCCAGGTGGCCGCGGCCGTCGATCTTGAGAGACATGTCTAGACGGGAGACCGCGTGGAACCGGTCTCCCGTGATATCGAGGTCGAACTCGGGGTCGGCCAGCGACGCCACGTTCACCGAGCCGCTCACGCGGAACGAGCCGCCGTCGGCCGAGGCCACGACGGCCGAGTCCACGCGGGCCTCGGATCCGTCGAAGATCGCACGGCCGCGCACGCGGACCAGCCGCACGCCCAGGTCGGGCACCCAGGCGCTCCCATCGACCACGCGCAGGCTTCCGCCGTAGCGTAGCTCCCCCGGGGCCCCCCGCACGGTGACCTCGACGATCCCGTGACCTCCGATCTCTTCCAACCCCCGTACCCGCAGCTCCAGGATCGCCAGCGGGAGCCGCTCGGCCCGGATCCGCAGATCGATCGGGTCGTCCAGCAGCCTCCGTTCCATCGGGCGCAACGCGAGATCGGCCAGGACGCTCCCTTCGAGCCGGGCCACGCGCGTCGTGTCGTCGTGCAGGTCCATGCTGCCGCGAATGCGACGCTCCGCGTACTCGAACTGCGCTTCGAGCGACGCGTACGCCTGGTCGCGAATGGCCGGGTCCCCGATTCGGGCGCTCCCCGCGATGCGCGGGTCGTCCAGCGTCCCGGTCACCCGCGCCGAGCCCGAGAGGGTCCCGCTCACGGCGGGCGCCGCGGAGAGGAGATAGGCGAGGTGCTCGATGCGCACGTCCGCCATCGCCACCTCGAGGGTGCCATCGCCGGCGGCCGGGATGTATCCGTCGGCTTCGATGCGACCCAGCGACCCGGCGAGGACGAGTCCGTCCACGGCGACCGCCGAGTCGGAATAGGCGACGCGGGCGGGCCCCGCGAGGTCGGCCTCGACGTCTCCTACGCGGAGGCGCAACCGCTCGAGGGCCGCCGCCCAGCGCCCTTCGCCCCGTTCGAGCGCTCCCAGCGACGCTAGCTCGACCGTCGAGTCGCGGCGCGCGTACACATCGAACTCGAACCCGCCCTCGCCCCCGCGCGCGAGGGCCAGGGCCAGCGAATCGACGGCGCGGCCCCCCAGGCTCGCGCCGCGGGCGCTGAGCCGCGTCACGAGGCTGTCGAGCCCCGGCGGACTCGGCAGCAGGACGTGCGCCGACAGGGTATCCGCCCGGTAGGTCTCGAATCGCGGGGCCGACGCTTCGAGGAAAGCCTCGACGGCGTAGTCGCTCAAGCGACCCACCGCCACGCCGCGCACGCTCGCCCGCCCCGAGACGCCCTCCGTCGGCTCGTCGGCCGGCGGAGGCCCGAGCGCCGCCTCGAAGCTCTCGAACAGCGGCTCGCCGGCCTCGGCCTCCTCACCGCCGGGGATATCCGTCGCGAACCAGCGGTTCAGCTCCGAGAGGTCGGGCACCTCGGCCTCGAACTCGAGCGTTCCCTCATCGCCCTCGCCCAGGCCGAACCGCCCCCGGCCGGTGAAGGTCCCGACGTCCGTCCGGAGCACGAGCGTGTCCACGGTGGCCAGGCCCTCGGCCACGCGGAACACCACCCGGCTCTCGTCGATCTCCACCAGCTCGAGCTGCGAGGGGAGGATGCGGAGGTCGAAATTGGCGGCGAGCGTCTCCCGATCCACGCCCTCGCCCGTCACGCGGCCCCGGACCCGCAGCCGCGACGCCGGGGCCCCCTCGATCCACTGGTCCAGCGACAGGTCGGTGGCTTCCAGTTCGACGTCGTAGCGGGGGCGCTCTCCCTCGAGCCCCAGCGTTCCGTCCAGCACCAGCTGTCCCCGCTCGGTCACCAGGTTGGTGCTCACCTCGAGGTCGGCGCGCGTCCCCCGCGTCCGCAACGGACCCCGCACCGACCCCGCCAATTCGACATCGGGCACCCACGGGCGCAACGCCGTCAGCGCGAGGGGCTGCGCGTCGATCGACACGTCGATCACCGAGCCCCCTTCGAAGTCGACCGTGCCGGACCCGGCAAGGCGGGAGAGGTCCCCGGCGGGCGTGCGGTGCGCCATGTCTCCGCGGAAGGACAGGAGGCCGGGGCTCGGACGGTCGATGGTCACCGTCCCGTCGAGCCGGCCCGGAAGGCCCGGATCCAAGCCGAGGATGTCGGCCCAACGCGGCTCGAACGACGTCATCCGCAGCTCGAGCCCGCGCACCGGGAACGGCTCGACGATGGCGACGGAGCCTCGGGCCCGCAGTTCGGAGGTCGCCACACCCGACTCGAGGTCCGCGAGCGTGACCTCCGCATCCAGGTTCAGCGCGTCGATTCGCCCCGAGCCGCGCACGAACCCGCGCACCAGCCCATCGATGGTCTCCGGACGGTCGAGGAGGTCGTTCAACCACCGGATTCGCACCGGCTGCAGCGCCAAGTCGAGCGCCTCGAAGCGCGGCGCCTCCTCCAGGGCCAGAGTGAAACCGCCCCGGATCCGGTTGTCCTCGCTTCGCACGTCGCCGTCCGACACGGTCACCACCATGTCCGGCCCGCGCGAGGCCAGTACGAGGTCCATGGGGCCGCCGCCCGTCTCGGGGACGGGAATCGGCAGCCACGCGAGATCCTCGAACGCGACGGGGTCGGCGCTCAGCTCGAACCGGTAGGCGAGCGGAGTCTCCGCCACCACCCACCCCGTCCCCGACAGGTCCGAGGCGGCACTCAGCAGGCGGTCGATGTCGATGGCGATCGTGTCGGCGAAGGTCATCGAGCCCGAAAGCTCGGTCAGCGCCAGCGGCTGCCGAACGGCCACGAGCGTGGCACGGATGTCCTCGACCACGACCCGGAAGGGGCGGGGCGGATCGACGATGCGAATGGTGGGGAAGCGACCGCTCAGGTCGTCGAGGCGATAGACGCGCTCGTATTCGCCGTCGGGCGTCTTCTCGACCTGCCACAGGCCATCGTCGGCCTCGGCCTCGACCAGCGCCGCCTCCCGTCCACGCCCCTCCAGCTTCGAAGTCCAGGCGGTGCGGATCTCGATCGAGCCGGAGCCGACCGAGACATCGCCGATCAACACGCGCAGCGGGGCGCCCGACGTCTGCGCATCGGGACCGACCTCCGTCGACGGCAGGGGGCCCCGGTCGCCCTCGGTCGGCGTAGGCTCGGGGCGGGCCGCGGGCGCCGCCGCCGAGTCGGGGACGCTCGGGGCCGCCGGCCCCTCGTCGGAGCCCCCGAAGATGCGCTCGAAGTTCCACACCCCATCGGCGCCTTCGTGGAGCCGCACCTGCGCGCGGGCCACATCCAGGCGCCTTACCCGCACCTGGCGGCGCAGCAGCGACAACGGGTCGTATTCGATGTGGGCGCTGTCGAGGGCGACGAACGTCGCGCCATCCCGATCCACGATCTCGAGCCGGCTCAAGACCACCCGCGTCAGCAGGTTCCCACCCAGGACGGGGCCGAACCGCACTTCGCCGTCGATCGCGCCGGCCAGCGCCCGCTGGAGCAGGGAGATCGCCGCGTTCCTCCCGGTCGCGGTCTGCGTGAACTGGAACAGCGAGAGCGCGATGACGAGCGATAGCAGTCCGAGCACGCGCGCCAGCCCGCGGGCGCGTCGCCAGCGCACTGCGCTGTAGGCCGCCTCCTCGCCCGCCGGGGTACCTGGACCCCCCGCGTCCGCCTCCGCGTCCGGGGGTTCCGGCCCGCCCTCGGCGGCGAAATCTCGGTCCTCGGGCTCGCCGGGACTCAGAAGGCCTCCCCGATCGAGAAGTGAATCTGCAACCTGCGCAACACCTCTCTCAGCAGCGACGGGCTGTCGTACCCGAAGGGGTCGAACACTACCGGATCGCGCAGCTCGAGAAGCCTGCCGTTCTCGAGCGACACCACCACGGGCAGCTCCGTCGGTCCGGTGGGGTCGTACCCCACGTCGAGGCGGAGGGGCCCGATGGGGCTCACGAAGCGAATCCCGGCGCCGGGCGTCCAGATGGGCGCGCGCAGGGTCGACAGGTCCTCCCACACGTTGCCGCCGTCCACGAAGAGGACGAAGCCCCACCGCGCGCTCAACCGCTGGCGCAGCTCCAGGGCGACCTCGAAGGCGGCGTTCCCACCGTTGGGCCGTTGCACGAACGCGCCCGGATCCTCGGCCGCCAGCCTCGCCACGCAGGGCTCGAGGAACTCGTTCGGACAGTCCTCGAGCTGATCGGCGACCAGGACGCGCGGCCCCAACAGGTTCTGGCCCAACCCGCGCACGCTCTGCGAGCCGCCCGCGAAGAAGCGTTTGGACGGATGGATGATCTCCTGCTCGCGCGACGGGTCGGAGACGAAGAAGGGTCCACGGGTGGGCTCCACCACGCCGGCCCGGGCCCGGAGCGCGAGGACGAGATCGGGCTGCAGCGCTTGGAACTCGGCCCCCTGCACGGTGAGTCGGAGGTACCGGTATTCAGAGCCGGTGAATTCCTCCGCGGCTTCGATCTCGGCCGCCACGTAGAACCCTCCCGTCGGCTGAAGCGGGCGGTCGGTCCTGTTGTAGATCCAGCTCAACTTGAGCGGCGCCAGCCAGCGGGCCTGCGTGACGGTGCGGATGTCCTCGGGAGCGCAGAAGCCGAAGTTGACGCAGAAGAAGATGTCCGCGGATTCCTCGTCGAAGCCCGTGAACGCGGGCTGGTAGCTGAGGGTGGCGCTCATCTGCCGGCGCAGCCGGCGCGTGAGCGCGAACTCCGCGCCGATCCCCTCGCGAATGAACACGTCGGGCACCGTCTCGCGCTCGCCGAACAGGCTGGCCCGGAAGGTGTTCTGGCCGGAGAGGAAGACCGGAATCGTGAGCTCGGCCTGCAGCAGGAAGTTGAGGGTCCGGAAGTCCGAGTCCGTGCCGACATCGGAGCACGGAAACGCCCCGCCCAGCTGCTGCGCGAAGATGTTCTTCAGTCTCGCCGTGACCTGCAGTCGCTTGGCGCCGCCGAACAGGTTGCGGTGCGTGAGTCGCGCCTCGGTTTGGAGACACTCGTCGGTGCTCCAGCCCAGGCCGCCCCGCGCGGCGCGCGTGCTGGCGGGCGTGATGCGAACTTGCAGGTCGACGATCGAGTCGCCCGCCGGCTGTGTCTGGATCGATGCGAACCGAATCGCCTCCAGACCGACGAGGTTTCGTTGGCTGTCCTCTACGCGGCTCTGGCTGTAGTACTGCCCGGGCCCCACGCGCATGAGGTCGCGCACGACGCCCTCCCCGATCGCGTCGGCGCCCTCCACCCGGATGTCCCCTACGCGAAACCGCTCGCCCGGGCTGACCTCGAGCGACACCCGAGCGGCCCCCCCGGCGTCACGCCGGGCGTCCTGAAGGACCAGCGCCTCGATGTAGCCCAGCTCGCGCAGGGCCCGAACCAGACTGTCCTTGCCGGCCTCTAGCTGGATCTGGTCGAAGCGATCGCCGGCACGCACGCCGATGAGGCGCGTCGCGCGACCTCGGGGCATGACTTCGGGCAACCCGTCGATGGTCAGACTGTCGATGGGGGTGGCCGGGCCCTCTTCGATGGTGAAACGCACGCGTGCCTTCTCGCCCTCCGGCAGGATGGCGCCGCTGACCCCGGCGGAGAAGAAGCCGTGCAACGCGTAGAAGGTGCGCAGTCGCAGCTCGTCGGTCGCCACATCTAGCGTGTCGAGGAACGCGCGCCGGTGCGCGAAGCCCCAATCCGTGAGCCAGCAGAATGGGTTGAGCAGGAAGCTCGCGCAGCGCGTCCGCCGCGTCTGGATCACGGCCTCGAGATCGCCGTCCGAGAAGGACTCGTTGCCCACGAAGCGCAGCGAGGCGACCTCGGGATCGCGCACCGTTTGGGCCCGCAGCTCGGCTGGCCCAAGCGGAGCCAGACCCAGACCCAACAGCACGGCGGCCGCCCGCGTCGCTCGGCCGTTCAACCTCGGCAGCGTCACCTCGCCTTCGATCGCGGCTGGCGGTGTCAGGCCGCCGCGGCGCCGGCCCTGCCGCGCCGCGCTCGGATGGCCAGGGCGACGCCGGCACCGATCACGGCCACGCTGATGGCTTGCGCGAGGGTGAACGGTCCCAAGAACCGGTCGTCCTTGGCGCGGAACAATTCCACGAACAGTCGCTCGGCGCCGGCGAGCGCCAGCCATACGGCGAACAGCCAGCCCCGCGCGTGCGGGTGCTTCCGAAGGCGCCACAAGACGAAGAAGATGACGAGCGAGAGCCCGACCTCGTAGAGCTGCGTGGGGTGGACGGCGAGCACCTCGGTGTCGGGGAGGGCGGGATCGACCTCGACCCCGAAACGGCGCAGGTTGCCCGCGGTCGTCGGTGGCTGTCCCTCGGGGAACGCGATGCCCACCCACGAGTCGGTGGGGCGGCCGTAGTCGTCGCCCACCAAAAAGCAGCCCAGGCGCCCGACCGCGTACGCGAGGGCCAACGCCGGCGCCACGGCGTCGGCGGCCAGACCCACGGGGGCGCGACGTCGGCGCACCATCCAGAGCACGACGAGGATCCCCCCGATCAGGCCGCCGTACCAGACGAGCCCACCGCGGCTGAAGATCATGCCGATCGGGTCCGCGGCGGTGCGGTCCCAGTAGAGGAGGACGTAATAGAATTTGGCGCCCACGATCCCGCCGATGAGGGCTCCCAGCAGCATGTCGGCCGCCAAATCGGGGTCGGCATCGAGGCGTCTCAGCTCGGCGCGCAGGACCGCGTAGGCCGAGAGGAAAGCGAGCCCCATCATCACGCCGAAGGACGTGATGGTGAGTTCGCCGACGAACGGTAGATCGACCGTGAACAGTTCGGGGTACACGTGCTCGTCTTCCGTCTAGAGGCCTGCCCGACCCACCGCCCCGCGTTCCGACGCGCGCGCCGGCCCGCCCGGACCCAGTCCCGGGAAGGGGAGCGCCGGGTCCGCGTTGAGACCCCAACCGCTGCGCTCTCCGGCGCGCAGCCGGTGCCGGGCCACCGCCGCGATCATGGCGGCGTTGTCGGTGGCCAGCCTCCCGGACGGCGCGTACGACTCGCCCTCCTCGGCGAGCCGCTCGGCCAAACGTTGGCGCAGACGGGAGTTCCGCGCCACACCGCCCCCCAGGACGACCCGCCGACAGCCGACGAGCGCCACGGCACGCATGGTCTTCTCGACGAGCACGTCGACCACCGCCTCCTGGAACTCCGCCGCGAGGTCGGGCACGGCGGCTTCGAGCCCGTTCTCCGCTTCCAGCTCCGCGGCCAGGATCGCCACCGCCGTCTTCAGACCGCTGAACGAAAGGTCGAGGTAGCCGGGCGTGCCGGGGCCGTCGGCCGCCGCCAGCATGG
>JBFIOX010000045.1:0-11929 GCA_041610455.1 Gemmatimonadota bacterium | reverse complement strand
TCGCGCGGCAGGATCCTGCGGTCGGAAGTCCTCCCGAACGCCCTCCCGGCGCTGGCGGTCGTCGGGACGATCGCCTGCGAGGCCCTGCTCCTGGAGGCCGGCCTCGGCTTTCTCGGACTCGGAGATCCGGGGCTCGTCAGTTGGGGAAGATTGGCCGGTGATGCGCGGGGCCTGCTCGCCGCGGCGGGGTGGGTCCCCGCGCTGGTCGGGCTCTGCATCTTCACGGCGGCGCTCGCGCTGCGGCTGGCAGGTGACGCCGTGGCGGAGGCGCTCGGCGGGAGCCCGGTCTGACCGTGCGGGCGGCAGAGGGCCCGCGCGCGGATCGTGCCTCCGGGAGCCGCCCGGCGCTTCCGAGGCGGCCCTCCGGCGCGCTGCTCGACGTGCGTGACCTGACGGTCCACATCGACACGCCGCGCGGGGTCGTGCGCGCCGTGCGGGCCGTATCGCTCGACGTGTTCCCAGGCGAGACGCTCGCGTTGCTCGGCGAGGCCGGCTGCGGCAAGTCGACGGCCGCGATGGCCATGGTGGGGCTTCGCGCGCCCTCGTGGCGGGTGACGCGCGGCGAGTCCTGGTGGGAGGAGATCGACCTCCTGGCGGCCGGCGAAGGCGAGTTGCGACGCGTTCGCGGCCGCCACATCGGCCTCCTGTTCGACGACGCGGCGGGAGCGTTGCACCCGGCCATCCCGGTCGTCGACCAGGTGGCCGACGCGGTCCGGGCGTCAGGGGCGAGCCGCGGCCGGGCGGCCGCCCGGCGACGCGCGCGGCAGGCGCTGGCGGCGGTCGGGCTGTCGGACCCACGGTTTCTGGACGAGTCCACGCCGAGCGCCAGGCCCGCCGGCGCGAGGCAGCGCGCGCGTCTCGCCATGGCCCTGGCCAAGGAGCCGCAGCTCATCGTGGCCGACGAGCCGACCCGCGGGCTCGACGTGACGGTCCAGGCGCAGATCCTCGCGCTCTTGTCGCGCCAACGGTCGAACACCGCGGTGGGCATGCTGATCGTCACGCAGGACGTGGGCGTGGTGGCCGAGCTGGCCGATCGGGTCGCCGTGATGTACGCGGGGCAGATCGTGGAGGTCGGACCCTGCGAGGACGTGTTCGAGAAGCCCCGGCATCCCTACACCGCGGCCCTGATCGAATGCGGCGCCCGCGAGCGGGCCAAGGGACGGCTGTTGACGGGGCGGCCCCCCGATCTCATGGCTCCCCCCTCCGGGTGCGCGTTCCAGCCGCGCTGTTCGCTCTCGGCGGGACGCTCGGGCTGTCGCGAAGTCGATCCGGTCATGGAGGTGAGCGGCGCCCCCAGCCGTCCGCGGGCCCCACGCCATCGTCTGGGGCGGGACCATCGGGTGGCCTGCCATTTCACGCTCGAGATGGCACAGCGGCGGCCCCCTCCCATCGGGCCCGACCAGGCCGCTCCGGTCACGCTGCGCGCCCCGCGCATCCTCGAAGCCAAGTCGATCCGCTACTCGTTGCCGCCCGAGCGCCGCGGAGGTGCGCCGGCTCGGGTGGTCGATGGGATCTCGCTCGTGCTCAAACGGGGCGAGACCCTGGGCCTGGTCGGGGAGTCGAGCAGCGGGAAGACCACGCTGGCGAGTATCCTCGCGGGGCTCGCGTCGCCCCAGTCCGGTCGGATCCGCCTCGACGGCGTAGAGATCGCGCTGGATGGCCCCCGCAAGCCCGACCAGCGCCGAAGCGTCCAGGTGGTGCTCGAAGCGCCCCTGGGATCCCTCAATCCCCGACACTCCGTCGGGAGGATCCTCGCGCAGCCCCTCCGGATGCACGGCCTCTTCCGCGAGCGGGGCGGGGCCTGGCGCGTGCAGCAGCTGCTCGAGATGGTGGACCTGCGGGCCGACGACGCGGGCCGCTTCCCGGAGAGCCTGACCTCCGACGAGGGGCGCCGCGTGGGCCTGGCCCGGGCGCTGGCCCTCGAGCCCCAGATCCTCATCGTCGATGAGCCCGCGCGAGGGCTCGATGCCGTGGCCGGCGCCCGGGTGTTGGAGCTCCTGGGGCGCCTGCAGCGCGATCTCGCCCTCTCGATGTTGGTGATCTCGGATGACCCGTCGGTGGTCCGCCACCTCGCCGATCGGGTGGTGGTGATGTACGCCGGCCGGATCGTCGAGGAGGGGTCCGCGGCCGACATCTTCACGCGTCCCACGCACCCGTACACGCGTGCCCTGCTGGCGGCCACGCCCGCCGATGATCCTCGCTTGCGGGGACGACGTTCGACGGTTGTGCTGGAGGGGGACCCCCCCTCCGCGCGCGCCCTGCCCCCCGGGTGCCGCTTCCACCCGCGCTGTCGGAAGGCCCGGGACCTCTGCCGCGGGACGGATCCCGAGCTGGAGACGCGTCGGATTCGCCAGTCGAGCGCCTGCCATTTTCCCGAGGAAGGAGAGCTCGATCCGCGGACCGCGCCCGGAGCGACGCTCGCCTAGAGGTCAGCGCCCGTGAAGCGCGCCGATCACCACCTGGGCCAGGGTCTCGGCGTGCACCGAGACGCGCGTCTGATCCGCGTTGATCTGCAGGGCGACCGCCATGCCGTGCGCGGGGAAGTACATCACCCGTGAGTTGTAGCCCGGGAAGAATCCGCTGTGGCCGTAGGTTCGGCCCAGGCGGCCCTCCGAGATCACGACGCCGAGACCGTACATGAACTCGGGGTCCTCCCGCGCCTCCGCCGGGACCGAGGTCAGCATCGTCTCCACGTAGGGTCCTTCGATGGCGCGGCCCTCGTACAGCGCCCTGGCCCAGCGCACGAGGTCTTGCGGGTTGCTGTACAGGCCACCCCCCGTCCATTCCACCCCCGGATGGAAGACCAGGCGACCACCTTCCACGACCTTCAGCGGCACCCCGAATAGCTGCTGACTGGCCACCGCGTAACCCTGCGCGAGGGCGGGGGCGTCACGCCGGTCCTGCGGGTGGGTCATGTCGAGCGAGAGCGGCTCCAGAATCCGTCGCCGCAGCTCGTCATAATAGCTCGATCCCGAGGCCGCCTCCAGCGCCATGCCCAGCAGGATGTAGCCGGTGTCCGTGTAGTTGAAGCCGCGTCCCGCCGGGAACAAGGGCTCCTGATCGAGCGCGAAAGCGACCAGCTCCGGCGGCCGCAGGAAATGGTCGGGATCCGGGAGCATGCGCGCCCGCACGGCGGCGACGAACGACTCCGAGTCGAAGGCGTGGTCGATGAGGCCCGCCGAATGGTTGAGAAGGTGGCGGAGCGTGATGTCGGGCCCGTTGGGCAGGCGCCCGAACCACGGACGCGCGCCGAGCCACTTGGAAAGCGGGTCGTCGAGCGACAGCAGTCCGTCCCGCGCCATCGAGAGGGCGGTCGCCGCGGCGAACGTCTTCCCGATCGAGCCGGCCGGCATGCGCATGTCGGCCTCCATCGGGACGCCCGCTTCCACGTCGGAGTATCCGGTCGCGAACCCGATGATCGTTCCGTCGGGTAGCGCGAAGGCCGCCGTCGCGCCGGGGAACGTCTCCTCGTAGAGCTGCGCCGCTTCGTAGAGGCTGTCGAGCGTGGTCTGGAAGCGCTCACCGAGCCGCCGCAGCTCGAGGTCGGAGAGACGGGCCGCCCCGTGCTGGGCCGAGAGCGGGAGCGCGGGGCTCGCCGCGAGGGCGAGAGCGATCGCGCACCACAAGCTCCTACGCCGCCGCTGTTCCATGCCGACAATGTCGGGGCCCGCCGACGCCGCGAGCAAGACACGCAACCCCGGGCGCGTTCGGAGCATCGGGGGAAAGAAGCCGGGGAAGAAGATGAATTCGAACGAAGCGTGGGAGGCGACGTGGATTCAACTCGATGCCGTGCCGGATGCCGTCGCGCGGGGCTCGCATCGCTGCTGGTAGTGGCGGGTGCGTGCGGGGGCTCCGCTTCCGGGGACGACATCGGCGCCCGCTCGCTCGGCGACGGACGGGACCGTGTGGCTTCCGACCGCTCCCAACAGCCTGGCCTGCCGGCGTTCCGCCACCCGCCGCTCTCGGCCGCCGCCTTTCTGAGGCACCAGTCGGCCCTGGCACACGACTCCATGCAGGGGCGGGGGACGGGGCAGGAGGGGGGCGAACGAGCGGCGCGCTATATCGCCCGCGCCTACGCTGCCGCCGGACTTGCGAGCGGGAAGGCGGGTGCGGGGTACCGCCAGCGGGTGCCGCTCCGGGGAAACCGCGTGCGGGTCGAGACGCTGCGCGCGGCGCTCATCGCCGGCGATGGCCGAAGGCTCGCGCTCGACGCCGCCCAGCTCTCGGTGCGAAGCGTCCACGCGGGCGCGCGCGTAGCGCTAGAGGCGCCTCTCGTCTTCGCAGCGCACGGGATCTCCTCCTCCGTACGGGACGACTACGCGGGGACCGACGCCCGCGGCGCGATCGTGGTCGCGCTCCCCGGCGCCCCCGCCGAGCTGGCCCGACGCCTCCCGGGGGCAGGGGGAGCGTACGAGCTGAGCGACGCGGGGAAGGTCGCCGCGGCCCGTCGGCACGAGGCACGCGGGCTCCTGTTCCTTTCTGCCCCCGGGAGCGAGGAGCAGTTCGAGAGCGGGAGGCGGGCCGCCATGGGACGCGAGGACCTGCACCCGGGGTGGCGGCCGCCCCCCGGGGTCGACCTCGTCCTGGGCCTCGGACCCCGCGGGACGGCCGAACTGCTCGCGCTGGCGGGTCTATCCTGGGATGACGTCGCGGCGGGGGCGGATGCCGCCGCCGACCTGCGGCTCGCGCTCCGCCTCGAGACGCGGACGCGCGAGTTCCACGCGCCCAATCTCGTCGGGGTGGTCGAAGGCCGGCTCGACGAGACCATCGTGGTGACCGCGCACTACGACGCCTACGGGATCGGCCCGCCGGACGCGAGCGGGGACAGCATCTACAACGGGGCCGCCGACAACGCCTCGGGCACGGCCGCGCTGCTCGAGCTGGCCCGCGCACTCGTCGCCCGTCCCGAGCCTCCGAGCCGGACCGTGGTCTTCGTCGCCACGACCGCCGAGGAGGAGGGCATGCTCGGCGCCCGGTACTGGCTGGACGAGCCTTGGGGCGCCACGGGCCCCATCCGGCTGAACCTGAACGCGGACGGGGTCGGGTTCCGTCCGCCCACCAACGATTTCGTGGCCTTCCCGGTCGCGGGCACCGACGCGCTCTCCGCGCTCTCCGCCCTGGCGGCTCCCCTCGGTATGACGCACGCCACGCAGCCCTGGCACGAGGGCATGCACTTCGCCTTCGACACGGCCGAGTTCCTGGCGCGAGGCATCGTGGGACTCACGGTGTGGCAGGGACAGGACGTCAGGCCGGAGCACCGCAGTCCGGGAGGGGGGAGCGGATCACCCATTCACTCCCCGGCCGACGAGATGCCGACGACCCCGAGCGAGGACGGAATCTCACAGCACCTCGAGCTGTACTGGCGTATCCTGACCCATTACGCCGACGGCGCCCCGGTGCCCGCGTTCTCGGAGGGGCACCCCTTCGACGCGATCGCGGGCGCGCTCGGCGGCGACGAGAGGCCCCGTCCCTAACGGATCCTCTCGAACCGGAGGTTCCACACGCGGCCCTGGCTCAGGCGCATCTCCACCACGCGCCCCGAACCGTCCCGACCGAAGATGTATGTCGTCCCGGGGCTCACGAAGGCATCGGGGTATACGGGGCCGAGCCGTGCGCTCCACCCGTAGCGGCTCCCGACCACGAGCTGCCCATCGGCGACCTCGATCGTGTACGTGGCCTCGGCCTCCTCGCTGCGGTACGTGCCCACGAAGGCCGCGAGGTCCTCGGCGGAGGGGGAGAACTCTTCGACCGGCTCCAGGCGGACGTCGTCGGCCACCGGCGAGTCGAGCGTCCCCGCCCGCCGACCCCCCTCATCGGGCTCGCCCTCGAACTCGAGCACGATGCCGCCCGGGGCCTCGAATCGGAGCGCGCCGACGGGCGAGAGGGCGATCCCCTCCAGGCGGAGCCCCGCCTCGGTCGCCGCGAGCCGCGCGTACGCCCCGGTCCGCGCATCGCGATAGCCGCCCGCGAGCGCCTCGAGCCGCTCGGGTGCCAACTCGACCACGGGGACGTCGAGGGACGGCTCCCCGTCCGAGGCCCGATCGCCCAGGTAGAGGTCGGCCACCTGGTGCGCGAGGCGTCCCGCGTTGCCGCTTCCCGCGTTGCACATGACGGCCACCGCGATGCCCTGATCGGGGAACCGCGTGAGAAATCCCCGGTAGCCGGCGGTCCCGCCGCTGTGCCGCACTTCGCGCACTCCGCGGTATTCGCCGATGAACAACCCGCTCGCGTAGGCGACGGTGCGGCCCGAGTTGAGCACCCCCCGCCGATGCATGGCCTCTACGAAGGCCGGTCCCCCCACTTCGCCGGTCTCCAGATTCCTCGTCCAGCGCAGCAGGTCCCCCACGGTGGTCAGGAGTCCCCCGTTCCCGTGCACGTTCTCGAACGGCATGAGCATGCTCCAGCCGCCGCCCTCGCGCGGCACGTAGGCCACGGCGCGGTCCTTGACCACGCGGGTGAAATCGTCGCGCCACTCGGTGCGCGTCATGCCCAGCGGGCCGAACAGGCGCTCCTCGGTGAACTGGGCGAAAGACATGCCGCTCACCCGCTCCACGAGCACCGCCTGCATGTTGTAGCCGGTGTTGGTATAGGAGTAGTACTCGCCCGGCCGGTAGTTGAGGGATTTCTGCCGGCTGGCGATGTCCAGCATGTGGTCGTGCGTGTGGACCCGCGTCGTCCGAGGCCACCCCTCGATGCTCGCCACCGAGCCCCAGTCGCGCAGGCCGCTCGTGTGATGGATCAGGTGCCGGACGGTGATGGGCGCCTCGTACTCGGGCAGCTCCGGGATGTATCTCCGCACGTCGTCATCGAGCGAGAGCCTGCCCTCCTGGGCCAGGAGCAGCGTCGCGGCAGCCGTGAACTGCTTCGAGACCGACCCCGGCTCGAACACGGTGGTAGGCCGGTTCGCCACATCGTGCTCGAGGTCGGCCATCCCGTAGGCGCGCTCCACCAGGATCCCGCCGGCGTGCGACACGCCGACGGCGCAGCCGGGGCCATGCGTCCCGTGGAACGCTTCGAAGACCTTGTCGATCGCGGCCAGCTCCACCTGTGGCACCGCGGACGCCTGCGGGGGGACGGCTTGACCCGGCAGCCGGCCCGACGCCAAGGCGAGGGCGGCGGACGAGAGTAGGAGGGCGATCCGGCTTCGGCGGCGGAGCGTGAGGTGGCGACGCATGCGGTGAAACTCCTCTGTGAGCGGGTCGAAAGCGGGTCGCGTCCAGCATAGCCCGCAACCGCCCGTGGCGGCTACGGCACGGGACCGCTTGACGATCTCCTGATCTCCGGCTGCGACCATCCGGCGGAACATCGGATCGTCCGGATCCGGAAACAGGGCCCGCCCCCCCCCGGGCGGCCCGGTTCGATCAGGCGAAGGAGATCTAGAGATGGACAGTGAACGGAAGAGAGCTCGAACCGCGCGCTTCGTATGTCGATCCCTCCCGCCTCGGGCGCGCCCGGGGTTGGCGCTGCTCGCCGCGATCATGGCCACGCCGTGGGCGGTCCCCGGGTGGCTGGCCGCCCAGACGTCGGGCGACGCGCCCCATCGGTCGGCTCCGAGCGCCCGCCCGCTCCCCCCGATTCCGCCGCTGCCCGACCTGCGGCCCGGCGACCGCGTGCGAGTGACTGCCCCGCGCGCGCTCGAGGGGCGGCTCAGCGCCCGCGTGCTACGCTGGAACGCCGACACGCTTTATCTGGACGAGGCCACCGGCCCGGTCCTCATCCCGCGCGCGGCCATCACGCGCCTCGAGCGGCACGCCGGGACCCGGCGCGGCTCTCCGGCGCTGGTGGCCGGAGGGGCCGGGGTCGGGCTCGTCATCGGGATCCTCTCCGCGCAGTCCGGAAGCGATTGCCAAGGCGAATCGACGCTGTTCGGCGACCTGTGCCGCGACCTGGAGAGCATGGAGGCGCTGCTCTCTCCCTTCGCGGGGGCGGGGCTGGGAGCCCTGGTGGGATGGTTGGTCGGTCAGACGGTCACCTCGGACAGATGGGAAGACGCCCGCCTGCCCGAGATCGACGTGTCGGTGCGGCCCGGGCGCGGCGGCCCGGAGGTCCTGGTCCGTCTCGCGCTACCGTGAGCGCTGGGGGCGCGTCACCCGGCCAGCAGCCGGGCCGCGTTGCCGCCCAGGATCTTGGCCTCGTCGGCATCGTCCAGGGCGAGCGCGCGGATCGAGTCGAGCATCTGCTTGAGGCTCCCGATCATGTGCGGGTAGTCGCTGCCCGCCAGGATGCGATCGGGGCCGGCGAACCCGATGGCGAGCCGCAGACAGGCCGGATCGAAGTTCACCGTGTCGAAATAGAACTCCTTGAGGATCTCGCTCGGTGGCCGGGAGATGTTCTCTCGGCAGCGGCGGAAGGCGTCGTACCCGCGGTCGAACCGCTCCGCCAGGTAGGGGACGGCCCCGCCGAGGTGGCCCAGCACCCAACGGATGTCCGGGAAGCGCTCGGGGATCCCGGCAAACACCAGATGCGCGGCGGCCAGCGTCGTGTCCATGAGGAAGCCGACGAGCGGCATCAACATGTAGGCCTCCATCGCCTCCACGCCGAGCGGGTAGGTGGGGTGGATGTATATGACGGCGCGGCGTCGGTTCGCCGCCTCCCACAGCGGAAGGAAGCGATCGTCGGCGAGCGCCACCCCGTTGGCGTTGGAGAACACCATCGCCCCAGGGAACTCGAGCTCGTCCGCGCAGCGCTCGAACTCTTCCAGCGAGGCTTCGGGGTGGTGCAGCGGAAGATGGGCGAGCGCGAAGTAGCGGCCCTGTCCTTCCTCCACGGCGCGCGCCAGCCCGTCGTTCACTACGCGCGCCAGCTGCGCGCCGCGCTCGGGCGACTCGATCAGCGTCCCGGGAGCGGTGAAGGTGAGCACCTGTCGATCGATGCCGAAATGGTCGAGCACCCTGGCCCGGTACCCGATGTCGCGATGCCCGGGGACCAGGATGTTGTAGTCGCCGGGGGAATGGAGCACTGGATTCCCGTCCGGATCTTCGTCGATCGCGAAGTTGCTAGGCCCGGCGCGGATCGCATCGACGTACGCGGGCGGGAAATAGTGGTTGTGAAAATCGATGATCATGGGTGCCGGCCCCCTGCCGTACCGCCCGCGCGCGCGCCCGCGGGGGGCGTGCCGCCAGCTCTCGGTGAGGATCACCACTCCATGTGCGGCCTGTCAACCGATCGCCGCGGTCGCGCGCGACCGACGCGGCGGGGAGGCCGGAGTCAGCCGCTCGCCGCGCCGCGTTCTCCGAGTCCCCGGGTCAGCCGCTCGCCGCGCCGGCGTTGCCGGAGTTCCCGCCTCGGTTGCCCGCTCTCGACCGCCGGGCCGCGACCACCGCGTAGACCGGCGCGCCGACGAGCACCAACCCCAGGCCGATCGCGCTGTCGCCGGGCTCCGCGAGCACCTGATTGACGACGATCGCGAAGGAGGACAGGGCGAACACGACGGGAACCCAGGGGTGGGCCCAGGCGTGGAGGCGGGGCCTTTCCCGACGGGCGGACAGCCGGAGCAACCCGAGCGCCATCAAACCGAAGAAGATCCACTCGGTGTAGACGACCCGGGTGAACAGGTCCCGGTAGGACTCCGTCCACACGAGCACCGAGGCCCAGACGGCCTGCAGCCCGATCGCGCGGTGCGGCGTCCGGCGGCTCGGGTGCAGCCCCGCGACCCAGCGGGGCAGGAGTCCGTCGCGGGCCATGGCGTGATACACGCGCGGTCCCGCCAACACGATGCCCGCCAGGCCACCGAAGGTGGAGAACGCGACGAGGCCCGACATCACCGCGCCCCCCCCGCGCCCGAGCACGGCGTCGGCCGCATCGGCCGCGATGCGCTCCGAGGCGATGACCGTTTCGAGCGGCAGCACGTAGAAGTACATGGCGTTGAGGGCCAGGTAGGCCGCGGTGACGATCGCCACGCCGATCAGCAGGGCGCGCGGAATGGTGCGCCGCGCATCGACCGTCTCGCCCGCCGCGTAGGTGACCATGTGCCAGCCCCCGAAGGCGAACAGGCCGGCCACCAGCGCGAGGAGGAAATCGGCCGGACCGCCGCCACCCAGAAGACCCGCTCCCTCGCGCCCCTCCGCCGGGCCGCCGGGAGCGCCGGTCACCGCTTCTCCGGCGGCCGCCGAGCTGTCGCCCCCGAGCGCGAGACCGATCGCCACCATCGCGACGACCGCCCCCACCTTCACCACGGTGAACGCGGTCTGAAGCGCGCTCCCCTGTCGCACGCCCAAGTAGTTGACCCACGAGAGCGCGAGGATGGCCGAGATGGCGAGCAGCCGGATCCCGTCGGCTCCGAGCGGCACGAACCAGCTCATGTACCGCGCGAACACCACGGCGATGGCGGCGAGGATCCCGGAGTGCATGGTCCAGAACATGGCCCAGCCCCAAAGGAACCCGATCAGCGGTGAAAACGCATCGCGCAAAAATACGTAAACACCTCCGCTCTGTGGGTTTAGAGCCGCCAGCTCCGCCGTCACGACGCACCCCAGGAAGGTGAGCGCTCCGGCCACCAGCCACACGAGCAGGGCCCCCTCGACCGAAGGGACCCGTCCCGTCACCTCGGCCGGCTGGACGAAGATCGAGGCTCCGATGATGGTGCCCACGACGAGTGCGGTGGCGTGCGGGAGGCGGATGGCTCGGGTGAAGGCGCCGCCCTCCGGCGGGCCCGAGGCCGGACGCCCCCCGCGGTCTGGCGACCCGCCGGTCGGCGCGCCCCCCGCGGCCCGCCCCCCGTTCACGGATAGACTCCGGCCTCCGCGCAGCGGCGCAGCCCGTGCGACGCGTGGAGCCGGAGCTTCCGATCTTCCTCTTCGCGCAGGATCCGGTCGAAGGCGGCCGCGGCGCGCCGATCCGGAGCGCGATGGTGCGCCAGCATGGCGACCGCCTGCCGTCGCACCCGCAGGCTCCGGTCGCGGGCGACACGATCGAGAAGGAGCGGGATGGCGTCCACGGGATTCGGGCCGTCCTTGCAATCCTCGCACGCCAACGCGTGCACCGCCCATACGCGGACTTTCGCCACGGGATCTTCGAGCAGCGGCACGAGCGCCTCCAGGGATGCCGAGTCCGCCACGTTGTCGAGGAAGGCCGCGCACCAGCGACGCACGTCCGGGTTGCGGTGCGCCAAGCCGTCGCGAACCGCCGGCAGCGCCTCCGTTCCGCGCCCGTAGAGGGCCAGGAAGGCGGGGAACCGATCCTCCGAGGCCACGAACGCCTCGACCAGCTCGGCGCAGGTCGCCTCGGGCCGGAAGGACGGCGCCTCGGCGGCCATGCGAGCGAGGGTGGCGGCGTGGGCGCCGTGTTGCCGCTCCGGGTCGGGGAGATGGACGGCGGGCGGGGTCTCCCCGCCGGGACACCGGCCTTCGGGAGTCTCGGGGGTACGGGATGGATCGGGTGACCGCGTCGGCATGGCTCGACTCGCCTCGAGGATCCGACCGCTACGGGCCGGGCGGGCCGCGTTCCCCGGGCCGACGGTGCTCGGGCAGGATCGTCGATGGCTCGGGGCAGTGTCAAGGCACGCAGATCCGCAGTGGCGCGGGACCCGGGTCCGTGGTCGCGGTCGGACGTGATATGTTGCGTCACATGTCGCACCGCCCCCCTCGACTGATCCTGGATCCGGATGCTTCGGTCCGCCGCGAGGCCGCACGGGCCTGGCTCTTCGAGCGCCCCGCGACGTCCGACGTGCTGGTGTTGGCCGAGACGCTCACGGCCGCCCGCGAGCTCCTCTTCCCGGGCGCCGACCGGGCGAGGCTGGGCTGGCGCCGCAGCACGCTACGCCGGGTCGCCTCGGAGCTGGCCGCGCCCGCGCTGGCCGAGCGCGGCCTGGTCGAAGGGGGCGGTCTGGCGCGCGATGCGATCGTGGCGCGGGTGATCGCGGATCGCGGGTCCGAGGCGCTCGGTCGGTTGGCCCCCGTGGCGGACACGCCCGGGTTCGTGCGAGCGATCG
>JBFIOX010000044.1:0-12006 GCA_041610455.1 Gemmatimonadota bacterium | reverse complement strand
CCGAGAGCACCGCCATCGCTACCGCGATGTCGCGAAGCTCGGTGTCCGCGCAACGGGTCAGGTCGGCGTGCTCCTCCACGTATCGTACCGAGAGCCGTCCCGCCCGGAAGTCGGGCTCGGCCAACACGGCCAGGTGGTAGGGGACGGTCGTGTCGACCCCTTCGATACGCAGCTCCTCGAGGGCCAACCGCATGCGGTCGATGGCACGCGCGCGATCGGCGGCGTGCGCGATCAACTTGCCGAGCAGCGGATCGTAGTGGGGCCCCACGTCGAATCCCTCGCGGATCCCGCCATCCCAACGCAGTCCCGGGCCCGTCGGCACCTCGAGCGCCGCGATTCGTCCCGTGGAGGGGAGAAACCCGCGCCGCGGGTCCTCGGCGCTGATCCGGCACTCGATGGCGTGCCCCCGCGCCTCGGGCACATCGGCCCCTCCCAGGGCCGGCTCGCCGCGCGCGATGCGGAGTTGCTCCCGCACCAGATCGACGCCGGTCACCATCTCGGTCACGGGGTGCTCGACCTGAATGCGCGTGTTCATCTCCAGGAAGAAGAACGCGCCGTCCTCGAGCAGGAACTCCACCGTTCCGGCGCCCACGTAGCCCACCGCTTCGGCCGCCCGCACCGCCACCTCCCCCATGCGCGACCGGAGCGCGGCGTCGACGGCCGGAGAGGGTGTCTCCTCGATGAGCTTCTGATGCCGTCGCTGGATCGAGCACTCCCGCTCGCCCAGGTGAAGGGTGCGCTCCGCATCGGCCAGGATCTGGATCTCGATGTGGCGGGGACGCGCCAACCAACGCTCGAAGTACACCCGCCCGTCGCCGAAGGCGGCCTTGGCCTCCCGTCGAGCCGCCTCGAAGCCTGCTTCGATCCCGGCCTCGCTCTCGATGACGCGCATCCCTTTGCCGCCACCGCCCGCGGCCGCCTTGAGCAGCACCGGGTAGCCGACCTTCGCGGCGGCGCGGCGCGCTTCGCTCGCCGAATCGACGGCCTCGCTCCCCGGAACCACCGGGACCCCGGCCGCAACCATCCGTTGGCGCGCCCGCGTCTTGTCGCCCATCGCCTCGATGGCGGCCGCCGTGGGGCCGATGAACACGAGTCCGGCCCCGTGAACGGCGCGCGCGAAGTCGGCGTTCTCGGCCAGGAAGCCGTATCCGGGGTGGACCGCACCCGCCCCGCTGTCACGCGCGGCGTCGAGGAGCCGGCCGACGTCCAGGTAGCTCTGTGCGGCGGCGGCCGGTCCGATCTCGATGGCCTGGTCGGCGAGGAGGACGTGGGGCGCCGCCCGATCCGGCTCGGAGAACACCGCGACCGTGCGGATCCCTTCCTCGCGACAAGCGCGGATGACCCGCACGGCGATCTCGCCGCGGTTCGCGATGAGGACTTTGTCGAACATTCGGTTCAGAGCGGAATGTTTCCGTGCTTGCGCGGCGGATTCCGATCGCGCTTGTTCGCCAGCACCTCCAGCCCGGCGATGAGGCGGCCCCGCGTATCCCGCGGATCTATGACGTCGTCGAGGAATCCGCGAGCCGCCGCGAGATAGGGATTGGCGAACTTGGCGCGAAACTCGGCCTCCAGCTCGGCAGTGCGGCGCTCGGGATCTTCGGACTCGGCGATCTCGCGACGGTACAGCACCTCGACCGCACCCTTCGGTCCCATCACCGCGATCTCGGCGGTGGGCCATGCGAGGTTCAGGTCCCCCCGCACGTGCTTGGACGACATCACGTCGTAGGCGCCGCCGTATGCCTTGCGGGTGATCACCGTGAGCTTGGGCACGGTCGCCTCGCAGTAGGCGAAGAGAAGCTTGGCGCCGTGTCGGATGATGCCCCCGTGCTCTTGCGCGACGCCGGGCAGGAACCCCGGTACGTCCTCGAACGTGACGATGGGGATATTGAAGGAGTCGCAGAAGCGGACGAAGCGCGCGCCCTTGACGCTCGCGTCGATGTCGAGAACGCCGGCGAGCACGGACGGCTGGTTGGCGACCACGCCGACCGCGTGCCCACCGAGGCGGGCGAAGCCCACGAGGAGATTGCCGGCGTACTCCCGATGCACTTCCAGAAAATCTCCCTCGTCCACCACGCGGCCGATCACCTCGTGCATGTCGTAGGGCTGTTTCGGCTCGTCCGGTACGATGTCGAGCAGGCCCTCGTCCGCGCGATCGGGCGGGTCGTCGGTCGGCGCGAACGGGGGCAACTCCTGGTTGTTGAGCGGCAGGTAGCTCAGGAGCTTCCTGACCGCGCGCAGGGCCTCCAACTCGGTGGGAGACCGGAAGTGGGCCACGCCCGACCGGCTGGCGTGCACGGCCGCGCCGCCCAGCTCCTCGAACGTCACGTCCTCGTGCGTCACCGTCTTCACCACGTTGGGGCCGGTGACGAACATGTGACTCACGCCATCCACCATGAACACGAAGTCGGTGATGGCGGGCGAGTACACCGCCCCGCCCGCGCACGGGCCCAGGATGGCGCTGATCTGCGGTACCACCCCCGACGCCAGGGTGTTGCGCAGGAAGATGTCGGCGTAGCCTCCCAGCGAGGCCACGCCCTCCTGGATCCGCGCACCGCCCGAATCGTTGAGACCGATGAGGGGCGCCCCGTTCGTCATGGCGAGGTCGAGGAGCTTCACGATCTTCTCGGCGTGGGCCTCGGACAGGGAACCGCCGAACACGGTGAAATCTTGACTGAACACGAACACGGGACGGCCGTCGATGCGCCCGTGCCCGGTGACGACGCCGTCTCCCGGGATCCGTTGGTCGGCCAACCCGAAGTCGTGACAGCGGTGCTCGACGAATCGATCGAGCTCGACGAAGCTCCCGGGATCGAGGAGGATGTCGAGGCGCTCGCGCGCGCTCAGCTTGCCCCGCTCGTGCTGGCGCGCCAGGCGCTCGGGCCCGCCGCCTTCCTGCGCCCGGAGAGCCAGCGCCTCGAGCTCGGCCAACTTCTCGCGCATGCTCAACGCTGGAAGGGCCCCCTTTCTCCCCGCGGGGGTGCCGCTCGCGCCTCGGCCAACCACCCGAGCAGCTCCGACCGGTCGGCCTCCCGGAGCGCCCCGCTCACGACCATGCGGATGTCCGTGGCGCGCTTCACGGTCGAGCTGCGCGCTTCCGGTTGCAGCGTCCCGGTCACGCCCTCGATGCGCGGGCCTGAAGCCAGGAACGACGAGAGAGCCGCCGGGATCGGGAGCCCCCCTCCATCCAGCGCGCCCAGCGCGAGCGCGGTCGCATCGTAGGCGAGCCCCGGCAGGTATTCGTCTCCCAGCGGCCGCCGGAACGTCCGCTCGTACTCGCTGACGAATCGCTGCCAGCGCCCCGCCTCGGTCACCCGGTCCACGGAGAGGCCGACGACGCGGTAGTCCGTGGCGAAGGACTCCAGCCGGCGGAGCGCTTGTGGGTCGGCCCAGGTCTCGTTGCCGATCACGATCGAGCGGTCCAGGCCGTAGTAGAACAGCTGGGGGGCCAGCGTGAGGAGCGTGGAGGCGCTCGTCACGGGAACGAACACCGCATCGGGCTCCGCGCGGGCTACGGCCTCTATGGGCTCGCGAAACGTCGTCTGGCTCGGATCGAACGCGGCGTGAGCTACCACCGTCCCGCCCGCGGCCCGCGCCGCCTCCTCGAACGCGCGCGCCGCGCCGGCGCCGACCCGGTCACCCGAGGCGAGGATCGCCAGCCGGCGCACCCCGAGCTCGGTGACGGCCCAGGTTCCCAGATCGGCGGCGTTGTCCTGCGCCAAGCGCACTCGATCGTTGAGCGAGTAGGCGTCGCGCGGCGACCCGAACACCTCGGTCGCCGTGGGGCTGATGATGGGGAGACGCTCGTTCTTCCGCGCGCGCGCGGCGGCTGCGAAGGACTCCGACCGCAAAGGTCCGATGATCGCCACGACCCCCTCGCGCTCGAGCGCGCCCACGAGCTCGGCCGCCCGCTCGGGATCCGACGCGTCGTCGCGCACCACGAGCTCCAGCTCGAAGCCGTCCGGTCGGGCCCGCCGGTATCCGTCCACCGCGAGCTCGATCCCCTGACGAAGCAACTCCCCGATGTTGGCCAGCGCGCCGGTTTGGGGCAGGATGGCGCCGATCTTGACCCGCGTGCCGGCCGCGCCGGCTTCCGCAGCCAGCAGCTCGGCCAGCTCCCGCTCCGCGGGTGCGGGGCGCGCCGCCAGCACGCGTCGCGCGATCCGCCGGGCCTCTTCCGCCTCGCCCCCCGCAGCGAGCAGCCGGGCCAGTTGGACGTGGATCACCGCCGCCTCGGCGCTCTCCGGCGGATAGCTGGTGGCGAAACCTCTAACACGGTTTATCGAGATCGCGGAAACCCATGCTCTGTAATCATCTAGAGCGTCTTCATCCAGCGCTCCCGGCTCCTCCAGGACAAGCGCCACGGCCTCCGGTTCCCGACCGGTCCCGGCGAGCACGGTGGCGTAGCGCGCCAGCGCTTGCTGGCGCAGGCTCCCGGGTCGCGCGCGGCGGATGAGCCGGTCGTACAGTTCTCCGGCCCGCCCGGGCAGCCCGAGCGCTTCCTGAGAACGACCTCCCAGCCAGAGGGCGCGGTCGGCGAGGGCGGCCAGCGTCGAGCGGCTTCCCCAGGCGGCGAAGAGCGAATCGGCTTGGCGCGCGGCCGACTCGTAGCGTTCCGCCTCGTACTCGGCCTCCGCCGCCTCGAGGGCGCGTACGGCGCGATCGACTTCGGCCCGTCCGGGGGGTGGCGTGGTCTCGACCCGCGCGCCCGGGCCGAAGGCGCAGCCGGCCGCCAAAGGAAGGGTCACGAGTCCGAGCACGCGGAGCGATCCCCGCCACGTCGAGCGACCACCGGGCCGCCTCCGCCCGAGGCCTCCGCCCGCTTCCGTGCTCCGCGCCTCAGTTCGCCCGCTCGAGTTCATCGAATGCCCTTCCGCTCGTTCCGCACCCTCACGCAAAGGGCCCGGGCGCCTCGGCGCCGGGCCCTTGTCGTCACATTCGGAGAGGTCGCTGGCCGCGCTCGGCTCAGGCTTCAGAGTCCTCCGCGTCCTCGCCCGCTTCCTCGGCGGCCTCACCCTTGGATGCCGCACTGCCCACGGCCTCCGCGTCCTCGCCCGCTTCCTCCGTGGCCTCACCCTCGGATGCCGCACTGCCCACGGCCTCCGCGTCCTCGGCTTCGCCCTCCGGGGCCACGCCGTTGGACTCCGCCTCGGCCTCGGGGGTCACATCCTCGGGCGCGGCCGGCTTCGCGTCCTTCTTCTTGTCCCCCTTCTTGTCGCCCTTTTCGTCCTTCTTGCGCGATCCGTCCGACCCTCCCTCGAACTCGAGCTCGCCGCTGTCGTACGGGACGTCCGGCGCGCCCACGACGGCGAGCACGATTCGGCGGTTGATCGGATCGGTCTCGAGGACCCGTAGGTCGAGACCCTCCCCCTCGGAGAAGCGATCCGAGGGCTGGTCGATGTGCTCCTCGACGCCGAGCTGCGAGATGGGCACGAAGCCCTCGAGGTCCTCGCCGAGGTCCACCACCACGCCCTTCTCGAGCAGCCGGGTGATGCGACCGGATACCTCACGTCCGGGCTGATACTGCTGAGCCAGGTCGTACCAGGGATCCTCCTGCACCTGCTTGAGGCCCAGCGAGATGCGCTTCTGCTCGGGATCGATGGAGAGGACGACCACCTCGACCTCCTCCCCCTTCCGCAGCACCTCGCCCGGGTGCTGCACGCGCCGCGTCCAGCTCATGTCGGAGATATGCACGAGCCCGTCGATCCCCGCCTCGACCTCCACGAAGGCTCCGAAAGACGTGAGGTTCCGTACCAGACCCTTGATCTTCGTACCGGGCGGGTATTGGGCCGGGAGGGCGAGCCACGGATCCTCCTCGACCTGCTTCATGCCCAGGGAGATCTTCTGGGCCTCCTCGTCCACCCGCAGCACGACGCACTCGACCTCGTCGTTGATCGCCACGAGCTGGGAGGGGTGCCTGACGTTGCGCGTCCAGGACATCTCGGAGATGTGCACCAACCCCTCGATCCCCTTCTCCAGCTCGATGAATGCCCCGTAGTTCGTGATGGACACCACCCGACCGTGCACGCGCGTCCCGACCGGGTACTTCTCCGCGACGTTCTTCCACGGGTAGTCCTGGAGCTGCTTCAAGCCGAGAGAGATGCGCTCCCGGTCCCAGTCGACGTCCAGGATCTTGATCTCGAGCGTCTCGCCTATCTGGCACACCTCGCTGGGGTGACCGATGCGACCCCAGGACATGTCCGTGATGTGCAGCAGGCCGTCCATGCCCCCGAGATCGATGAAGGCGCCGAAGTCCGTGATATTCTTGACGACGCCCTTGCGGATGTCGCCTACCGAGAGCTCCTTCTTGAGCTCCTCGCGCTTCTCGGCCCGCTCCTCCTCGAGCAGCACCCGCCGGCTGACCACGATGTTGCGACGGCGCTTGTTGAGCTTGAGGATCTTGAACTCGTACTCGTCCCCGATGAGGTCCTCGACGTTGGGGACTCGCCGCAGGGCGATCTGCGAGCCCGGAAGGAAAGCGTCGACCCCCATGAGGTCGACCGTCACCCCTCCCTTGATCTTGCGCTTGATCGACCCCTTCACCGGACGATCGTTGTCGAACGCGTCCTTGATCTTCTCCCACACGCGCAGGAAGTCGGCCTTCTTCTTCGACAGGACGACCACTCCTTCGTCGTCCTCCAGACTCTCCAGAAACACGTCGACCGTGTCCCCCGGCTGCACCTCGTCGGGGTCGCGGAACTCTTCCAGGGGGATCGCGCCCTCGGACTTGAAGCCGACATCGAGGATCACGTCGCTGTCGGTCTTCGAGATCACCTGGGCCGAGACGATCTCGCCCTCCGCGATCTCGCTGAGCGTCTCCTCGTACAGGGAGAGGAGCTCCGCGTACTCGTCATCGCCGTACTGCGTATCGTCGCGGGGATCCGCGTCGAGGGCGAGATCGATGCGCCCGGGTTCGAAGGGGGGCGGGGCGCGACCGGCGGACGGCTCGTCGGGGGGCCCGTCGGTCGCTGGCCCCGGAGCGTACGTTTCGGACCTTCCGGGTGCGGCGTCGGCGGGATCTGCGGAGACGGGTTCGATCGTCTCGGTCACGGCGCTTTCCAGCGCGTTCTCGGAGTCTTTTTCCTTGCGCGTGTCGTTGGCCATCAAGGGGTTTCGTGTCCTCGACGAGCGGTCTGGGGACCGCTCGCGTCGTGGCAAAAAAAAGATCGGCCCGGCCGAGCGCCTCGTTCCTCCGCCCAGCCGCCGGCCGATCCTTCTCGGGGTCGCACGAGGGATCGGGACGGGGCGCCACGGTTCACCCGCCGCGATCCAACGGACAATCCGGAAAACTAGACGCCTGCTGCGGATGCGTCAACCGCCGCGCGGGCGCTTGGGGACCGATCGGCGCCGCGTGCGTCCCCCTCGTGGCCCGAACCCCGCCGGCGTCAGCCGGGGGCGGAGGAGAGACCCAGGGCGAGGGCCCGCGCCACGATGGCATCCTCGACCTGCGCGGGCGTAAGGGCCGTAGTGTCGATCTCCAGGGCGTCCGGCGCCTTGCGCAGCGGCGACAGGTCTCGCGAAGCGTCTGCCGCGTCGCGGCGCGCCAAACGCTCGAGCTCGGCGTCCACGGCCTGGGCGGTGGGGTCGTGGCCGCGCTCGAGCAGACGGCGGCGGGCCCGCTCCGGCGGGTCCGCCACCAGGTAGACCTTGAGGGGGGCGTCGGGAAACACGGTGGTCCCGATGTCGCGTCCGTCGCACACGAGGGGCAGCCGATCGCCCGCCTCGCGCAGGCGGCGCAGGACCGCGGCGCGCACGGGGCCCAGACCGGCGACGGCCGATACGCGGTCGGCCACCGCCGACCCATGCAACGCTTCGCCGGGGCGGACGCCGTCCACCACGACCTCGAGCCGGCCCGGCGTCGGGGTGAGCTCGATGACCAGATCATCGAGCGCCGGCTCCAAGTCGGCCGGCTCCAGCCCACGCTCCAGCATCCACCAGGTGATCGCCCGGTACAGATGGCCGGAGTTCAGGTGCGTGAAACCCAGACGTTCGGCCACGCGGCGCGCCGTGGTGCTCTTCCCCGAGGCGGCGGGGCCGTCGATCGCCACGATCCTGCGCGGCCCCCGCGCGTCGGCCGCCGCGGCTCGACGTGTCCCCCCCGCGGTTTGGCGCACCGACTCCAGGTCGTCCCAGAACCCGGGATAGGAGACGGCCGCCGCCCCCGGCTGGTCGATCTCGATCTCGGCCCCTTCCGCCGACCCCAGCACGCCGAAGGCCATGGCGAGTCGGTGGTCGCCGGCCACGGAGACACGCCCCCGAAGCGGGACGTCCCCACCGTGGATGACCAGACCGTCCTCCCGCTCCTCCACCCGGGCGCCGAGTGCGGCCAGGTTGCGGGCCAGGCCGCCAAGTCGGTCGCTCTCCTTGACCCGCAGCTCGGCCGCATCGCGGATCTCCGAGCGACCGGCAGCGCGGGCCGCGAGGACCGCGAGCAAGGGGATCTCATCGATGAGGGCGGGGATCTCGGCCCCCCCGATGTCGAAGGGTCGCAGACGCTCGGGGGGATGCACGGTCCAGGTCTCCAGGGGCTCGTCCCCCGGGGCGGGCAACGCGGTCCGCCGGACCGTGGCGCCCATCGCGCACAGCACCTCCAGGTACGCCGTGCGTCCCGGGTTCGCGCCCACGTGCTCGAGGCGCAAAGGAGTGCGGGCCAACAGGGCGGCGCCGACCAGGAACGCGGCCGACGAGGGGTCCCCCGGGACCTCCGTCTCCAGGCCGCGCAGGTCCCCATCCCAGCCGCCGGGATCGAACGCGACGGACCCACCTCCTTCCCGGGCCGGGTCGAAGCGGACGGGAGCGCCCATCGCCGCCAGCATCCGTTCCGTGTGGTCGCGCGAGCGGGCGGGCTCGTGCACCTCGACCGGCACGCGCGCCGTGACACCGGCCAGGAGAAGCGCCGACTTCACCTGCGCGCTCGCCACCCGCGGCCGGTGCCGGAGCGGCCGCAGCGAACCGCTCGCGCGGCCCATGACCTGGACGGGCAGGCGCCCCGGGAGCCCGAGGTGCGCGAGCCGCGCGCCCATCGCCTGGAGCGGATAGACCACCCGCCGCATGGGCCGCGCGCGTAGCGAGTCGTCACCGTCCACCACGGCGGACAGCCCGCTGCCCGCCAGCAGGCCGAGCACGAGACGGGCCGTCGTGCCGCTGTTGCCGCAATCGAGAGTCTCCTTCGGTGCGTGCAGCGCCCGTCCGCCCATCACGCGCACGTCCAGCGCCGTGTGCACGTCGCGCGTCACCTCGATCGGCGCTCCCAACGCCCGCATCACGGCGAGGCTCGACCGGACGTCGGACCCGCCCGACAACCCTCGAATCGCGGAGTCGGAGCCGGCCAGCGGGGCGATCAGCAGCGCACGGTGCGAGATCGACTTGTCGCCGGGGGGGCGAACCGTGATCACGCGCGCGTCTCATCCTCGTCGTCGAAGGGTACCTCGACGGTCCATCCGTCCTTGGCTACCTCCGTGTGGGGGAAGATCGCGCGCGCCTCGTCCAGAAGCAGTCCCGGCCTATCGGCGTAGCGGGCGCTCAGGTGCGTGAGCACCAAGCGCTTGGCGCCCGCTTCGGCGGCGACGCGCGCCGCTTCGGCCGCGGTGGAATGACCCGTCTCGCGTGCCCTCTCGCGCTCGGACTCGTCGAAGGTAGCCTCGTGTACCAGGAGGTCGGCACCCCGGGAGATCGCCACCGTCTCCGGAGCCGGCCGGGTGTCGGCGGTATACACCAGGCGGCGTCCGGGGCGAGGCGGGCCTACGACCTCATCCGGCCTGACCGTACGGCCATCGGGCAGCTCGATCGTCTCTCCCCGGTGGAGGCGACCGAACGAGGGCCCCTCCGGGACCCCCAGGCGCCGCGCCGCGGCCACGTCGAATCGACCGGGCCGGGGCGCCTCGATCAGCGCGAACCCGATCGAGTCTCGGGTATGGGTCGTGGCGAAGGCTTGGATCCGATACCCGTCGGCCTCGAGCGCGGCGCCGGGCGACAGTTCTCCGACGGCGGCTTCGAAGGTCAGCCGCTCGCCCCCGAGGTCGCGGACGGCGCGCAGCATGTGCCCGCTGCCGGCCGGTCCCCAGATCCCCAGCGGCTCGACGCGACCCTGCAAGCTAAGCGTGCGGAGGAGCCCGGTGAGAC
Organism: Gemmatimonadota bacterium; assembly: GCA_041610455.1. Lineage (GTDB taxonomy): Bacteria > Gemmatimonadota > Gemmatimonadetes > Palauibacterales > Palauibacteraceae > Palauibacter. The sequence goes on along the minus strand of JBFIOX010000044.1, from coordinate 1,887 downwards.
CCAGGTAGTGATCCGCATGCAAGTGGGAAACGAGGATGTCCGAGACAGAGAATCCCACCCCGAACCGCATCATCTGGCGCTGCGTCCCCTCTCCGCAATCGAGCAGGAAGAGTCGACCTTCCCGCTGCAGGGCGAGCGAGGAGACGTTGCGGGAAACGGTCGGTCGCGACGAGGCGGTTCCGAGGAACGTCAAGCGGAGGATCTGGGGGCTCCTTCCCGGTCGGCTGGCCCGTCGTGAGCCAAACCACGGGCCGAAGCTACGGTGGCGCGGGGCGTCGTCAACCGAGCGGTCGCACCCGCGAGGGACGTTGACGCTCCGCCTCGGGGCCCGTAGATCGAGGTTGTGTCCGGGTCCCCCTTCCAAGACCGGTCTGGCGCATCCTCCGAGGGCCGTTCCGATACGGCGGCTCCGTCGGAGCGCTCCGAGCCCGAGCTGCTGGCGGCGTTGATCCGTCTGGTCACGCACCGCGCCCGTGCGCTCCAGGCCGCGAGGACCGCGGCCGACGAGGTGGCGATCGAGCGACTCCGCGAGGCGGTCGACGCCCTGGGCGGGTACCTGGACGCGGTCGACGCGGTGCGCCGGTCCCCCGTCGGGTGGGCCGACGCGGCCGGCGGGACCGGCGGGGATCGCCCTGCCCGCGCCGGGCAGTCGCCCCTCGCCGAGGAGGAGCCTCCGGGGGATCGCGACCCGCGGGGCGCCCCCTTCGACGCGCTCCCCTTCGCCCCCCTCGTGTGGTCGTCTCGGCCGTCCCCTCCGCCCTCGGCGGCCGAAGATTCCGGGCGGGTGGCCGATCCGACCCAGGGGACCGACGCAACGCCGGCGGCCCGGGTTTCGCCCTCGCGCGGGGCGTTCGACGCCGCCCCGCCCCAGGCCGCTCCGACGACCCGCGGCGCCACGGGGGTCCCGCCGGAGGCGGGCGCGGGCATGGCGGAGGGGGGGGAGAGCGAGCGGGATTCAGAAGCCGACCGGGCGTTCCCGCCGTTTCGCGACCAGGTCACGGGACTCCACAGCCGCGAGGGCTTCGACGCGGTGGCCGGGGGCGAGCTCAAGCGCTGCCGCCGACACGGACGCCTGTTCGCGCTCCTCCTCTTTCAGATCCCCACCGGCGAGCCGGCGGCCGTGCGCCGCGCGGCCACGGCCCTGGGCGCGGCGACCCGCGAGTCGGACCTCGCCGGGCGTCACATGGACGGGACGCTCGCCGTGGCCCTGCCCGAGACATCGGGAGTGCAGGCGCGCGCAGTGGCCGAGCGCATCATGCGGCATCTGGAGGGGGTGGGCATGTGGAGCGCCGCGAACCACCTGGGGCTCGTGCTGCATCCCACCCACGGCGAGACGCTCCACCAGCTGCTCGAGGCGGCACGCGCCCAGCTCACGCTGCCCGCCCGACGCGTGCTGGAGACGGCCGAGAGCGGCGGGTACTGGCCCGCGTGAGAGCTCAGGCGGCGTCGGTGGTCGACGAGATCGCCGCCCTCAGGTCCGCGTCGGTCGTCCTCTCGGGGTCGACGCCGGCCAACAGCGCCAGCGGTAGATCGCGCGACACGCAGCGGAGGCGGGTGCCGATCGCGTCGCCGGCCGCGCCCTCGGCCCACACCGGCCCCCATCCTTGTGCCAGCCACACGGCCCCCTCGGCGTCGAGGAAGCAGCGCTCGGTCGGCGTGAGCGGGGTGCTCCGCGCGAGCGAGCCTCGCAAGGTCTCGGCGTCGAGCCGCGTCACATCCGTCTCCGGGTCGAGCGGGACTCGGCGCGCCTCCGCCTCCCCGCCATCTCGAACCAGGAGCCCGAGTCCCAGTCCGCGCGCGGAGCGCCACGCGTCGAAGAGCCGCCAGCGGGCTCCGTCGCACTCGAACGCCGCGAACGGGCGCGCCCCCGGCACCTCGCTCACGGGG
>JBFIOX010000043.1:0-12057 GCA_041610455.1 Gemmatimonadota bacterium | reverse complement strand
CCTGGTAGGGGGCGCCCTGCGCGCTGGGGTGCGTGGCCTCGATGATGTACCGCGCGAGCTGCCCGGCCGGATCGGCGTACGCCAGGACGAATCCGAGCGGCGTGCTGTACGGCGGACTCTTGAAGTCGTCGCCGTACCACTCGAAGTACTTGGACACCCGGAGCCGCTGACCATCCCACTGGACGTTGCGTGGATCGGTCAGGAAGGCGCGCGACCGCTCCTCCAACTGGGCCTCCAGCTCCGGCCCGCTATAGGCCCACCGGGGGAGCGGGGCGCACGACAGCGAGGCGCAGTTCACCGCGAAGTGAATCCGGGGATCGCGGAAGAAGGGGCGCAGGAGGTTGTGCTCGATGTTGTCCAGCGTGAGGTCGTGTCCGCCCACCTCCCAGGTGAGCCGCGTCCACACGCCGTCGATGTCGCGAATCGAGGCGACCTCGGGGTGGTCGAGGATGGCTCGGACGGTAAGGGCGTTGTACGCGTTGATGAGCAGGGCCTTGAGCTCCGCCGGCGCGAGGCGATCCAGCTCAGCGGTCGCGATCGCGTCCAGGTAGGCCTCCAGCTCGGCCTCGCGCTCGGACATGAAGACGTAGTCGACCAGCCCGTCGCGCGTGCCCCCGGCCAGAAGCGCATGCCAGCGGCCGTGGTCGAACGTCGCGTTCCCGGAGGCCAGCGCCCGCTCCACGTCGGCGGCCACCGCCCCCGTGGCCCGCTGCGCCGCCGGCGCGGCGCAGCCGGCGGGCAGCGCCAGCCACAGCACCACGATCGGCGCCCACCTACGCGTCACCATCCACTCCTTCTCCGGCTTCACGGTTCCGTCGACCCTCAACGTGGAAGCAGCGCCCCGGGTTCCCGTCGCCGAGAGGCGGCACGGCGCTTCAGGACCCCGTCGGCGGAGGCTCCCCGACCACCCACTTGACCTTGTCGCCGGGCTGGAGCGGCGTGTTGAGGTCGATGCCGTTCAAAAGGGCCAGCTCGTCCGCCGGGATGGGCGCCGGCCGCGACGCCACCATGGCGCCGAGGTTCGTGGCGCGCTGGACCGTGAGAACCTGGATCCGCAGGGGCTGGACGCGCAGCACCGCCTGGTCCGTGAGCCGATCGAACGAGCCGATCACGCGTCGGAACGTGTTCTCGTACGTCTCGTAGCGCTGCGCCGGCGTGTAGCCCAGGATGCGGTAGGTGCGACCGCCGTAGTCGATGAAGGCCACGAGGCCGCCGACCGGGCCGCTCTGGGTGGCCGCCTCGAACCGGCCGACGGTCGCCGGATGACCGTTCACGGATTGCCGCGCGGGGTTGCCGCGCGCCCGCACGCCCTCCAGCTGGAAGAACTGCCGCGCCGCCTGGGCGTGACCCCCGGAGCCGGCCAGCGTAAGCTGCACGATCGCGTCCTCTTCGGGGCTCTGGGCGATCACCGCCTGGGTGAGATTCGCCTTCTCCCACCGGTCCGGCAGGTCGAAGCGGAACGCCAGGTCGGGGTGCACGAAGCGCGAGCCCTGGAAGAACCCCTGTCGCGGATCCTGCCCGTACGCCATGCCTTCCAGCTTCGCCAGGAACTCGTCTCGCCGCACGCGCGTGTCGGCCAGGACCGCGGGCGGGATCGTGTCGACCTGCGCCCGGATGCGCTCGATGCGATCGGCCGAGCTCGGGTGCGTGGCCAGCCAGTTCGGGACCCCGCGGCCGCCGCGCGCTTCCGTCTGACGCTGCAGCATCGCGTGCACGCCGATCGCCTCGCGCGGATCGTACCGGTCCCGCACGGCGTATCGGACGCCGAGCAGATCGGCCTGGTGCTCATCGTCGCGGCTGTGACTGAGGAACAGCAGTCCGAGGCCCGCCTGCGCCACCCCGCCGAACCGCCGCACGTCTTCGCTCACGATCGAGCCCACCCCGAGGAGCAGTCCGCCCAACTGGGCCCGACTCAGCTGCTCGACCGAGTGCCGCGCCGTCACGTGGCCGATCTCGTGTCCCAGCACCGCCGCCAACGCGGCCTCGGAGTTGAAGTGCGTCAGGATGCCGCGCGTCACGTAGATGAACCCGCCCGGGAGGGCGAATGCGTTGACGGAGGCGTCATCCACCACCTTGAAGCTCCAGGGCAGCGTCGGACGCTCGGAGACGGCCGCCAGCTCGAGCCCGATGCGCTCGACGTACGACTGCACGTCGGCGTTCTCGTACATGGGCATGCTGGCTTCGACCTGTTGAGCGTAGTTCCGCCCCATCTCGATCTCCTGGCTCTCGCTGATGAGCGAGAGCATGCGGCCGCCGGTGGCCGGGTTGGTGGCGCAACCGGCCAGCGCGAGCGCGAGGAGGCCGCACAACGAGCGTCGCGGTACAAACTGGGTTCTTCTCATCATGGAGTGCTTTTCGCCTCGTAGTTCTCGATCGGGAGTTTTCGCGATACCGCGAGCGGCGTGCTACACCGAACAATAGAGCGGGGTGCCGCTTCACTCCAGCGATCGGATCGCCGTCGGGTGACGCTGGTCGCGAAATGCAGCGTTTTCGGCCCGTGGCGGGTTCTTGCGGGGGGGTTAGGGTCGGTGGAGACTTCGAGATCGGCTCGGCCAGCCAGATCGGCCCCCGGGTACGGGCATTGGACGGCAGGGACGCATGACACGTAGGCCTGGTGGCGCGGCTTTTCGCGCGCGGGGCGTCGGTAGATACGGATCGAGAGGGGGGCTCGGGTGGCGCGCGGCGGGGGGCGCTCGCGCGCTGTCGGGCCTGTGCGCGTTGGCCCTGTACGCCCCGCTCGCCGCCCAATCGGGCGAGCTGCGCCCGTTGGAGACGGCCGAAGGCGAGCGGAGATCCGACAGCGCCGCGGCGATGCGCTTCGACGGCCGGGCCGGGCAGCTCACGGTTCCCCTGCCCCGTTTGCTCGACCCCGGCATCCGCATCGACGGGGTGATGGACGAGGAGGCGTGGCAGCGCGCGGCCCTGCTCGCGGGCTTTTCCCAATACGAGCCCAACGAGGGGATCCCCTCCGCCGAGCCGACCGAGGTCCGCGTCTTCTACACACCCGAGGCCATCTACTTCGGCATCCACGCCTACGACAGCCGGCCCGATCAGATCCCGGCCCTCGTCGGCCAGCGCGACCGCGGCATCTTCGGCGACGATTGGGTCCGCGTCCTGCTCGACACGTACAACGACGAGCGGCAGGCCTATCTCTTCTACGTGAACCCGTTGGGCATCCAGGCCGACGGCCTGTGGATCGAGGGCAAGCGTAATCAGCAGCCCGGACGCCCGCCGGTGGACTTCAACCCGGACTTCATCTGGCAGTCGCGAGGACGGGTCGTCGAGGACGGTTGGGTGGCGGAGATCCGCATCCCGTACGAGTCGATCCAGTTCCGGCAGGGGGATGAGCAGACCTGGCGTCTGAACATCGCGCGTGAGGTCCGCCGGCTCGGGTACAAGCAGTCCTGGGCTCCCCTCACCGCCAACCGGACCAGTCAGCTCGCGCAGAACGGGCGGCTGACGGGCATTGGCGGGTTGACGGCCCGTCGGCTGTTCGAGCTCAACCCGGTGATGACGAGCGCCATCAACGGCGAGCGGATCGACGGGGCCTTCTCGCGCGGAGGCGTCGAGCCGCAGTTCGGTCTGGACGGCCGCTACGGCATCACCCGCAACCTGACGCTGGGGGCGACGTTCAACCCCGACTTCTCGCAGGTCGAGGCCGACGTCGATCAGATCACCGTCAACGAGCGGTTCGCGATCTTCTTCCCCGAGAAGCGCCCGTTCTTCCTCGACGGCATCGAGATCTTCGAGGCGCCGACCCAGCTCGTCCACACGCGGCAGATCGTGGACCCGGTCGGCGGAGCCAAGCTCACGGGCAAGGTGGGGGGGATCAACCTGGCGTATCTCGGGGCGCTCGATGAGAGCCCCACCAACCTGGATCCGGACGCCGGCGAGGCCCTGTTCAATCTGGCGCGCCTGCGGGCCGACGTGGGCACGGGCTCGTCGATCGGTCTGCTCTACACCGATCGCTCCGTACCCGGCCACGGGATCGCGAACCGGGTCGCGAGCGCCGATGCCCGGCTGCTTCTGGGGGGCCGGCTGTCGTTCACCTCGCAGTTCGCGCGCAGCTGGACCACGGCGGGCGCGGAGGACCCCACCCAGGGCGGCACGCTCTGGTTCGCCTCTCTTCAGCAGGCCGGCCGTGCCTTCGGGTTCGAAGCGACCGTCGAGGGCGTCTCGCCGGACTTCGACACCGACGTCGGCTTCATCCGCCGCGTCGGGGACATGCGCGCCCAGACGTCCGTCGGCTTCAACCTCTTCACGCCCCCCGGCTCGCTGCTCGAGAGCGTGGGGCTCGAGGGCACCTGGGAGGGGTTCTTCGATTACGGCGACTTCTTCGACGGCGTCTCGCGCAGCCCCTTCGAGCACGAGGTCCAGCTTCGCAGCAGCCTCACCTTCCGGGGCGGGCGGAGCATCTCCTTCATCGGGCGCAACGCCTACTTCCGCTTCCGCCCGGGGCGTTACGCGTCCTACGAGATCGAGAGCGAAGACGGCTCGGTCGGCGCGTTCGAGCTTCCGGGTCCGCTCACCAGCCTGTGGGCGGGTGGAATATTTACGCGCTGGCGCCTGTCCGAGGCGGTACAGATCGGGGGCCGCTTCTTCCTCCGCGAGACGCCCATCTTCGCCGAGGCGAGACGCGGGTTCGAGATCCAGGGCGGCCCGGATCTCACGCTCCGCCCCAGCGACGCGTGGCAGATCCAGCTGTCGTACGACATGTCGCGGATCCGGCGCCGGGGCGTGGAGGGCGACGACTTCTACTCGTCCGCCGACATCCCACGGCTGCGCACGCAGTATCAGTTCTCCCGCTCGTTGTTCGCGCGCGTCATCCTGCAGTACGATCTGGCGGAGCGGGAGAGCCTCGTCGATCCGACGACGGGACGGCCGATCCTGATCGGGGGCGCGCCGGTCGGGCGGCTGGAGCGGGGCCGGTTCCTCAGCCAGGTGCTTTTCTCCTACGAGCCGGCGCCGCGGACGGTGTTCTTCATCGGGTGGTCTCGGCAGATGGAGGGCGACCGGCGTCTGGCCCTGTCGGGGATGGAGCCTGTGGTGGAGGGCTTCTTCGCCAAGCTGAGCTACCTGCTGAGGCTGTAGCCGGGGTCGCTATCGGGCCGGGGACCGGACCGGACCCGCGGCGAGGACCGGCCACCAGTCCGCCTCGCGAGGTACGAAACGACTCGAGCGCTGGGAGACATGGCATGCTGTGGAGCCTCACGGCCATCGGTCAGGCCGCCGCCGAGTACGTCGGCCTCCTGATTACGGGAGCGGCCCAGGCGCTGGGGCGCACCCTGGCGTCCGCCAGCCGCTTCATGGAAGACCACCCGGCCGTCCTCATCATTGCGGGGGTGGCCCTGTTCCTCATGTTCCTCGTAACGCGGCGGCCCCGCCGGCGCTGAGCTCGAAGGCCGCTCCGCTCGGTCTCGCCCCACGTCCGCACGACCGTCGCGGCGCGCCGCCGCGGCCTCACGGGCCGACGATCACCCGACCCGTCATGAAGGGATGCGGGATGCAGTGGTAGGGGTACGTCCCGGGCCGCTCGAAGGTGTGCTCGTAGGTCTCGCCCGGGCCGATCAGCGATGATCCGAAGCCGGCGTCGGACGCGTCCGGCGTCACGGTGTGCCCCACCGGATCCTTGTTCACCCAGCGGACGGTCGTGCCGGCGGGAACGCGCAGCTCTTCGGTCCGGAAGGCGATCGAGCCGATCTCCACCTCGACCACCCGGCGCGACGTGTCCCGCGCGCCGGGGACGCTACGCAGCTCGTCGGGATCGAAGATCTTCCCCCAACGCGCGAAACCGCTGAACGGGACGGTGAACTCGAAGCCCCAGAAGATCGGGCTGATCACGTCGGCGGGCAGAAACGTCCTGGCTCCGGCCGAAGCCCCCGCGAGGGTGCCGCTGGTCACGTTGGTGGCCATGATCGAAATCGTGTGCGGCGTGAAGGGAATCCCCACGTTGAGCCCCGCGCTCCAGGCGAGCGCCCCATCCGGCCCGGCCACCAGATCGGCCACGTCCCCGGAGAGCGTCACGTAGCGGTTGAGCTTGACGCCCACCCCACCGGCCAGGGCGAGCGCCTCGTCATCGACGGCGCCCGGCAGGTCGTAAATGTCCGAGAACCCGCGCAACGCGGCGGTGAACAGGAAGGGGCCCGTCCTCGTCTCGGCGGCCAGCTCGCCGTCCACGCTCTGGTTCGCGCCGTTCCAGGCGCCCGTCAGGGCCACGGAGAGCGCCCCGCCCCCCACCCCGCGCAGCGGGGCGAACTTGAGGTAGGGCTGCCACTCGTTGACGAGGCCGGCCCCGGGGGAGTTACTCGAGAAGCGCACGCCGGCCATGCCCCCATCGAAAAGGCCGAGCGCCAGGTCGAACGTCGGGTAGTTGACGATCTTCCCGCGGCCGAAGATGTCGGAGATGTCGGTGTCCCCGGACGTCGTGAAGCGGTGGGCGAACTGGAAGTGCAGGTTGCGCGGCGACGTGACCCATGCGCCGCCCATGTTGGGCGTCCGCTCGGTGAGCGGCTGGGCGATCGCCTCCGAGCCGACCGCGATCCAGGCCAGGGCCGCCAGCCGCAGCGCCACGCCAGAGATTCCCGGGCGCATCATGTCCGTGCCGCGCATGCTCAGTTGGGCCGCGAAGCCGCGGCGCCCTCCGTCATCGGCGTGACGCCCGGAAGCTCCAGCAGGTACTGATCGAGAAACTCCCGGATCTTCCGGTACCCTTCGAGCTGGTTCTCCTTCTTGCGGAACCCATGGCCCTCGTCCTCGAACAGCACGTACTCAACGGGGACGCCGTTGGCCCGCACCGCGGCGACGATCTCATCCGACTCGACCTGAAGGACGCGGGGATCGTTGGCCCCCTGGAGCACCATCAGGGGTTTCACGATCCGGTCGGCGTGGAACAAGGGCGACTTGGCCTTGAAGAACTCCTCGTCGTCGAAGTCGCCCATCTCGCGCTCCAACGCCCGGCGGCCCGACTCCCACCACGGCGGGATGTTGTTCACCGTCCGGTGCCAGTTGGAGATCCCGAAGATGTCCACCCCCACGGTGAACTCCTCGGGGCGGAAGGTGAGGGCCGCCAGCGTCATGTATCCGCCGTAGCTGCCCCCGATGATGCCGATGCGGTCGGGATTGACCCAGCCCGTGCCGATGAGCATGTCCTTGGATGCCACGCAATCGTCCAGATCGGCGTCGCCGTGCTTCCGATCGTCCGCCATGAAGAACGTTCGGCCGTATCCCGAGCTGCCCCGGTTGTTGATGGCGTACACCGCGTACCCGTGGTTCACGAGGTACTGGATGAGGCCGCTGTAGCCGACCCTCGATTGTCCTCCCGGTCCCCCGTGCACCCACACGAGCGCGGGGACCGGATTCCCTGGGCTCGCCTGGTGGGGCTCGTACAGAATGCCCGGAATCTCGAGCCCATCGTACGACGCGAAGCGCACCACGCGCGCTTCGACCAGGTGCGCGGGGTCGATCTCGCGGTTGAGCGAGTTCGTGAGCCTGCGCGGCGCGGCGCCGCCCAGCTCGTGCACGTACAGGTTCGGCGGTGAGGTCGACGAGCTCGCGTAGAACGCGACCACCCGTTCGTCATCGGATATCCTGACCGAGGTGATGTCGAGCCCCTCGAGCGAAGGCAGTCCGATCTCCTTCATGCCTTCCGCCTCGTAGAAGTGGATCCTGGTACGCGCATCCTCGTTGACCCCCACGACGAGATAGCGGTCGTTCTCGGAGAAGTATGCGTACCAGACATCCCAAGGCGGCTGGAGGACGACCTCCCTCTCGCCCGTCGCGACGTCCATCTTGGCGAGGTACGCGTACTCCTCCCCCTCGTCGGTCGTCAGGTACAGGCTGCCGTCGGGACCGAAGTCCTGCGCCGAGTAGGTCGCGTCGCCCTCGTGCGGCGTCAGATGACGCGTCTCGCCGGTCCGCCGATCGTGCAGGAAGAGATCGTTGTCCACGTTGTGGTTGGTGCGGCTCAGCACCAGGAAGCGCTTGTCGGGCGACACCAGGCTGAGGTCGTAGCCTTCCTCGTTCTGGTAGAGCAGCGTGGTCTCGTACCCGTCCGCGGCGACCTCGAACACGTCGAAGTACCGGTTGTCGCGCGCGTTGGAGGCCACGAAGAACGTGGCGTCGTCCTCGGCCCAACCGGCGAAGAACGCCTTGAGGCCCTCGCCCGGCGTCAAGTCCGTCACCGTCCCGTCTGGGGCCTGCACGTAGACGTGGTCCAGCTCGTTCCCGCCCCGATCGGCGTGGTAGAGAAAGCGCTCGTCTTCGGGGAAGTACCCCGCCACGCGGATCGACTCGGTGGTCGAATTCGTGAGGGGCCGGGGCGCGCCTCCATTCACGGGGATGGCGTAGGCGTTGAGGATGCCGGTCTCGTCCGAGCTCACGAGGATCTTGGTGCCATCGGGCGAGAACGAGCTGCCGAACACGGTGGTGGTGCCCAGGAACTGCTCGATCGTGTACTGCCGGAAATCGGCCGGGACGTCGGTCGCCCCGTCCTCGCTCGCCGGCGCGTCGGCCCCGGGAGCGCACGCCGCGGCCGAGGCCACGAGCGCCACCAGGGCCAGCCGGAGGAGACGAGATTCGTCGCTGCGCGCTGTCATCGAAGGCTCCAGTCTGTCGGAGGGTGCGTGACCACTCTACGCGCTTCGCCGCGCGCGTGCTTCAGCGGGAGGTCCGCTCGATCGGCGGCCGGCTCGGGCCGTGCCACTCACGGGCGGGTGAGCCGGTTGTGGTGGGCCAGGATCCGCCTCAGCTCGTCGTGCGGGAGGCCCGGCACCACGTGGTCATCACGGCCCACCATCGTCTGCGCCGCCACCATCGCGTTCACGATCGCCTCCTCGGTCGCCTGCGCCGTGGCCAGCAGGAGGGGGGAGATCCTGTCGTTGGCGAGCATCTCCACCGTCGTATTGGCAGCGCGGCTCCACGCCGAGAGGTTTGCCGTCGAGAAGGCGATGAAGAGATCGCCCGAGCTGTTGCTCCCGTAACCGCCGAGCCGTCCGATGCCGATCGGCACGCGGCGCGCGAGGCGCTCGAGCTGGTGCGGGAGGAGGGGGGCATCGGTGGCCACCACGACGATGATCGATCCCACGTCCTCCGGCGGCTCGTCCGACGACGCCCCGCCCTGTCGGCCGGGCTCCCAATCCAACAACGCCTCGCCGACCGGCACGCCCCCGATCAGCAGCTCCGGGCGCCGACCGTAGTTGCACTGGACCAGCACGCCGACCGTGTAGGCGCCGACCCGGCGGGACGAGGTCCCGATCCCTCCCTTGAACGAGTTGCAGATCATCCCCGTGCCCCCGCCCACGGCGCCCTCGACCACCGGACCCGACGTGGCGCCGTCGATGGCGTGGAACGCGTCCTCCTTGGTCACGTGGAACCCGTTGATGTCGTTGAGCCACCCGTCCCAGGTCTCGGCCACCACCGGCAGGCTCCACCAGACGCCGGGCGCGATCGGATCATTCGACCCGTGGTCCCGCGACCACTCGATGACGGCGTCGTGCACGATCCCCACCGAGTGGGTGTTGGTGATCATGACGGGCCCTTCCAGGAAGCCCGATTCCTCCACCCAGGTCGTCCCGGTCATCTCGCCGTTTCCGTTCAGCGAATACCAACCGGCGAACACCGGCTCGAAGCGCTTGCCGCGGGGGAGCACCGCGGTCACGCCGGTGCGCACCGGACCTTCGCCGACCACCAGCGGCCCCTGACCACGGATCAGGGTGGCGTGCCCCACCTCGACGCCCGCCACGTCGGTGATCGCGTTGAGCGGCCCCGGATCGCCCGGAAAGGGGACGCCGAGCGCGCGCGCGCGAAGGCGGTCCTGCCCCGCGAGCGGCCCGGCCACTCCAGAGAGCAGGCCGAGCCCGCAGCACAGCGCGTGGGACCACATCCGCGCGGCGCTTCGCCGCGGCGCCGGGGATCGGGGGGCAGCGATCGGGGAGGGGACGGCGTGGGGGGCAGGCTCGGTCATGGTACGGACTCCGGTGAACGTGGGACGGGGACCGGCGGTCGGGAACGAGCCCCGACTCCGAGGGGAAATGGGGGTCCGGGGACGATCCGGCAACGCCGCAACCCGACCCCTCGAAGTCTCGTACCGAAGGTCGCCGGGCGTTACCCGGTGTGCCCGGGTCTCGTCTTTCGGTCGGGCGTCCTCGCGACCATGCGCGGGCACTCACGTATCGTCGATGGCGTCCGACGAGCCCTCACCGCCTTTCCCGCGGCGGGCAGCCTTGGAGGAAACGCATGCACAGCAGACGGGGAGATCCCACCCGCGGTCGTCTCGGCGGGTCGAGTCGGGCGGTCGGGCCCGTCACCACGCTCCTGGTGCTCGGCCTGGCGTCGGTGACCGCCGGTTGTCGGGCCACGGTGCCCATCGGCCATCTGCTCGACGACCCGTACCAGTTCGATGGCCGGAAGGTGAAGGTCGAGGGGAAGGTGGTCGGCGCCGTCGGCGCGCTGGGGCATGGAGCCTACGAGATCGACGATGGGACCGGCAGCCTGCTCGTCGTGCTCGAGCGGACCCGAGGGGGCATCCCCCGGGTCGGCGCGCACGTGGCCGTGACCGGCTGGTACAAATCGGCCTTCACCGTGGGACCGTTCAGCGCCGGCCTCCTGTTCGAGAACAATCGCGATCTGCGCAGGCGCCGCGACTGAGCCGTTTTTCTTCGCGTCCCGCGTGGTTAGAATAGGGGGGTCGGGTGGTCGTGTGGGTGTCGGTCGCGACGAGGAGCGGATCCCGTGGAAGCCTCCTCTTACTCTGCCTGTAAGCGTGCGTTGGCGCTCTCGGTGCCGATGCTCTTCGCGGCGTGCGGCCCGCCGGTCATCTACGACACCGAGCTGATTCCGGTCCGGAACCCCCTCATCACCGCGTCGGTGGAGAACGGCTGGTTGGCCGTCGACTCGACCGAGGCGGGATATCGCGCGGTGCTGGAGCTCCAGATCGAGGGCGCGCCGGTGGCCTCGGAGTACGTGACGCTCCACACCCCGGAGCTGCGCTGCTCGAGCCGAGGCGTCCACCGTCCGGTGAAGGTGCTGCACGAGACCCCCGTGTGCACCACCGTGCAGCCGTCCGCCCTGGATTGCTCACCCGGGCAGCGCGAGGCCGGGCTCTGTCAGGCGGCGGTCACGGACGAAACAGAGTCGTGTCTGTTCGTCGTCCGGGCGGAGTACCTGTTCGAACAGGTGCCGCACCTGGACGAGTCGCACTACTTCACGTTCGCGCAGACCGAGACGCCGGTCTACTGGACCCGACGGCCCTGACGGCGGCGGAGGCGCGCTCGACCTCGGTCCCTCCGAAGCGTCAGGACCCCTACGACGTCATCGTCGTCGGCTCCGGCGCGGGCGGCGGCATGGCCGCGTACGTGCTGAGCTGTCACGGTGTGCGGGTACTGATGCTCGAGGCGGGGCGCCACTACGACCCCGTCTCGGAGACCCCCATGTTCCAGCTTCCCCGCGAGGCCCCCCTGCGCGGGGCCGGCACTCCCGACAAGCCGTTCGGCTTCTACGACGCCACGGTGGACGGGGGCTGGCGGGTCCCCGGAGAGCCGTACACGAGCGCCGATGGGGTCGATTTCATGTGGTGGCGCTCGCGCATGCTCGGCGGGCGCACCAACCACTGGGGTCGCATCTCGCTCCGCATGGGACCGTACGATTTCAAGCCGTACAGCCGCGATGGGCTGGGGTTCGACTGGCCCATGAGCTACGAGGATCTGGCGCCCTGGTACGACAAGACCGAGGCGTTCATCGGCGTGTACGGGTCCACCGAGGGGCTCGAGAACACCCCCGACTCGTCCGAGGGGATCCTCCAGCCGGCCCCCGCGCCGCGGGCCTACGAGCTGCTCACCAGGCGGGCCTGCCGTGGGCTCGGGATCCCCGTCGTGCCGGCGCACCTGGCCATCCTCACCCGGCAGCAGGAGGCCGACCGCCTGTCCCGCTTCCTGTGGCCCGACAACGCCGAGGCGCGTCGGGTGACGCGCGACGCCATGGCGGCGCGGGCGGCCTGCTACTGGGCCACGCCGTGCGGCCGCGGGTGCTCGATCAAGGCCAACTTCCAGTCCACCACGGTGT
>JBFIOX010000042.1:0-12288 GCA_041610455.1 Gemmatimonadota bacterium | reverse complement strand
GGCCCGACCAAGGGTCCGACCCGGGGCGGGCCACCGCGCGCGGTTCCGTGTCGGCGACGGACGCGGAGGCTCTGCGGGAGGGGCGCGGCCGCGCCGACGCCGCGCGTAACGGGGATGCGACGGCGCCCGCCGACGCTCGGGGGGCGGCCCCGACCGATGCCGCGCCGGGCCCGCTCCCGCACGCCGGGCACGCGCCGCCGTCGCCGATCGCGAAGCCCCCGTCGATCCCTCCCGCCGATGTCGGCGGGAGCGGGGCATCGGACTGACCGCGCCGCCCACCCGCGACACAACCCCGACGGAGCACCCGATGGCCTATCGGCCCATCCCCGAGTCCGTTACGGGTCTCGAAGAAGAGATCCTGCATCGGTGGGACGAGGAGGGCACGTTCGGCCGCAGCCTGGCCCAGCGCGAGGCGGCGCCCGACTTCGTGTTCTTCGAGGGTCCCCCCACGGCCAACGGGCGGCCCGGCGTACACCACATCCTGGCGCGCACCATCAAGGATCTCATCGCGCGCTATCAGACGATGGCCGGCCACCGGGTCACGCGCATCGCGGGCTGGGACACGCACGGGCTGCCCGTCGAGCTGGAGGCCGAAAAGGAGCTCGGGATCTCCGGCAAGCCCGAGATCGAGGCACACGGCATCGCCGAGTTCAACGCGGTCTGCCGCCGCAACATCTTCACCTACAAGGACGAGTGGGAGCGGCTGTCGCGTCGCATCGCCTACTGGTTGGACTACGAGCGCCCCTACGTCACGTGCTCGCCCGAGTACATCGAGTCGGTGTGGTGGGCACTGGCGGAGATCGACCGCAAGGGGCTCCTGTATCGTGGCCACCGGGTCGTCCCCTATTGCCCCCGCTGCGGCACCGGCCTCTCGAGCCACGAGGTGGCGCAGGGCTACGAGGACGTCCGCGAGCCGGCGGTGACGATCAAGTTCCATCTGGTTGACGACCCGGACGACGCTCGCATCCTGAGCTGGACCACCACGCCCTGGACCCTGCCGGGCAACCTGGCGCTGGCCGTCGGTCCCGACATCGGCTACGCCCGCGTGCGTATCCTGGAAGCGCCCGCGGGGGGCACCGAGCCCGGCCGGCCGCACCAAGGTCCGGGAGGCGCGAGGCCGGGCGAGGTGCTGATCCTGGCCGAGAGCCGGCTGGGCGAGGTGCTCCGCCATCCCTACGAGGTCCTGGCTCGGCTGGAGGGGCGCGAGCTGGCTGGCTCGCGCTACGAACCGCTCTTCCCGGGAGCCGTGGAGCGCGGCGACTCGGAGACCGCGTGGACGGTGCTCGAGGCCGATTTCGTCACGGTCGACGAAGGCACCGGGGTCGTGCATACGGCGGTCATGTACGGGGAGGACGACTACCGGCTGGGGCGCGAGGCCGGCCTGCCCATGCAGCACACGGTGGGCGAAGACGGGGCGTTTCTGGACGGCGTCCCGGGAGGGCTGGCGGGGCGCCACGTGAAGGAGCCCGACACGGAGCGCGCCATCCGCGACTGGCTGGTGTCGCACGACCTCCTCTACGCCCGCGAGATCTACGAGCACAGCTACCCGCACTGCTGGCGCTGCGAGAGCGCGCTGCTCTACATGGCCCGCCACTCCTGGTACATCCGCACGACGGCGGTCAAGGATCGCCTCATCCAGTACAACCGCGAGGTCGCCTGGCAGCCCCCCGAGATCGGCCGCGGCCGCATGGGGGAGTGACTCGCGAACAACGTGGACTGGGCCCTGTCGCGCGAGCGGTACTGGGGCACGCCGCTCCCCATCTGGCTGTGCTCCGAGCAGGAGGAACACCGCCGCGTGGTGGGCTCGTTCGCCGAGTTGGCCGACCTCGCGGGCGGTCTGGCGGACGGCTTCGATCCGCACCGGCCGGAGATCGACGCGATCGAGTGGGATTGCGTCGCGCCGGACTGCGGGGGCCGCATGCGTCGGGTGCCGGAGGTGGCCGACGCCTGGTTCGACTCGGGATCGATGCCGTTCGCGCAGTGGCACTACCCCCTCGAGAACGCCGACGAGTTCCATCGCCATTTCCCGGCCGACTGCATCGCGGAGGGCGTCGACCAGACGCGCGGCTGGTTCTACTCGCTGCTCGCCATCTCGACGATCCTGTTCGAGCGGTCGCCGTACCGCGCGGTGGTGGTCAACGACCTCGTGCTCGACGCGCAGGGGCAGAAGATGTCCAAGTCGCGCGGCAATGTCGTGGATCCCTGGGACGCCATCGAGACCTACGGGGCGGACGTGGTGCGGTTCTATCTCATCGCGGGCTCCGTTCCCTGGGTTCCGAAGCGCTGGGATCCGGCGGCCCTCCGCGAGACCGATCGAAAGCTGTTCGCCACGCTGCGCCACACGTACCGCTTCTTCGCCCTCTACGCGGACGCGGAGGGTTGGAGCCACGCGACATCCGCGGCCTCCCCCGTAGACCGCAGGACCGACCTGGACCGTTGGGTGCTGGCTCGCCTCGATGCGGTGAGCCGGAGCGTCAAGGAGCGACTCGATGCCTACGACCTGACGAGCGCGGCCCGGACGCTCCAGGAGTTCGTGCTCGACGACGTCTCCAACTGGTACGTGCGGCGCAGCCGCGACCGCTTCTGGGCCACCCGCCCCGGCGCCGAGCCGCAGGACGCGGCCGACGCGTTCGCGACGCTGCACGAGTGCTTGAGCGTGACGAGCCGCCTGTTGGCGCCGTTCGCGCCATTCCTGGCCGACTGGCTGCACCGAGCCCTGTGCGACGACCTCTCGGTCCATCTGGTCGACTTCCCCGCACCGGAGGAGCGCGCCGACCCCGAGCTGGAGCGGGCCATGGAGGACGTTCGGCAGCTCTCGGCGCTGGGCCGCGCCGCGCGGGAGGAAGCGGGGATCAAGACGCGTCAGCCCCTGGCCGCCCTGCACGCCGTGATCCCCGGCGGGCGGCGGTTGCCGGAAGAGATGACCGCCCTCGTGGCCGATGAGCTGAACGTCAAAAAGGTTGTCTTTCTGAGCGAAAGCGGCGATCTTATAAGGCTGTATGCGAAGCCACAGTTCGGGGTGTTGGGCCCGAAGCACGGCCCGCGGACACCTCGGGTGGCGAGTCTCTTGAAGGGGCTGGACGGTCCGGCGCTGGAACGTCTGAGGGACGGCGCCCCGGTGGAGCTGGATGTGGACGGCGAGGCCGTGCGCATCGACCCCGAGGACGTGTCCATCCTCGAAGAGACGACGACCGAGATGGCCATGGCGGCGGGCGACGGCTTCGTGGCCGCGCTCGACACCCGGCTGGACGAGGGACTGCGCGGCGAAGGCCTGGCGCGCGAGATCGTCAACCGGGTGCAACGGCTGCGGCGCGAGGCGGGCCTGGAGGTCGCAGACCGGATCCGGCTGGCCATCGCCGGGGATGCGGCGCTCGAGCGGGCCGCGACCCGGCACACCGAGTATATCGCCGGCGAGACGCTGGCCACCGAGGTGGTGGTGGGCGCGTCGGCGATCCGGGAGTTCGATGCACGGACGGTCGAGATCGACGAGCTGGCCGTCACGATCGGTGTGCAGCGGACCCATCGCTGATCACGCGAAGGATGAGCGCGAGCCTAGGGGGAGTCCCGGGGCCCGCGAGAACGAGATGAACAAGAAACAGAGAAAGCACATAGAGCAGCGGCTCCTCAAGGAGCGCTCACGCGTCGTAAAAGAGCTGGGGCACTACGACGAGTCGTTCTCCAGCTCGCTGCAAGCATCCGACGGCGACCTGTCGGCATACAGCTTCCACATGGCCGATCAGGGCACCGACGCCATGGAGCGCGAGAAGGCGTTCCTGTTCGCGAGCAAAGAGGGGCGGCTCCTCTACCACATCGACGAGGCGCTGCGGCGCCTCTACCGAAGCCCGACGCAGTTCGGGAAGTGCGAAGAGTGCGGCGCCGCGATCGCGTTCGAGCGCCTCGACGCGCTCCCGCACGCCCGTCTCTGCATCAAGTGCAAGGAGAAAGAGGAGACCGGTGCCGCCTGATTCGTCGACGACGGCCGGGACGGCATCCTCCAACCAGGTCAGAGCTCAAGCGCCGCACGAAGGGACGTTCGGACCCGGGAAGCTGCCCCTCACCCTCATCCCCATCGCCATCGTCCTCACGCTGGACATCGTGACCAAGCAGTGGGTCGTCAACACCTTCGACCTGTACGAGCAGACGCCGGTGCTCGGCGAGTTCTTCCGCTTCACCTACACGCACAATCCCGGTGCGGCGTTCGGCATCGACATCGGCGAGCATTCCAGACCGTTCTTCCTCGTCCTCTCGCTCATCGCGCTCGGCGTCCTGGGGGCCATCTACCGGGCCACGCCCGCCGCCGATCGGCTGCGCGTGTTCGCGCTCTCGCTGGTCGCGGGCGGCGCGCTGGGCAACATCCTCGACCGGATCCGTTACGAGCGCGGCGTGGTGGATTTCCTGGATTTCGGCATCGGCACGAGCCGCTTTCCGGTGTTCAACATCGCCGATTCCGCCGTCACGATCGGGGCGACCCTGCTGTTGATCTCGTTCTGGCTCGAGGGGCGGCGCGAAGCGGCGGAGCGCGAGGGCGCGGAGGCGGCGCCGGAAGACTGACCGTCCTCGGCGGATGAGCGGCTCCGCCGCCGGCCCGTCGCCCGACGAGGTCCGGCACGTGATCGACGTCGACCGGCTGTCGGAAGACCGTCTCGATCGCCTCCTCTCAGATCGGCTGTCGTTGAGCCGCTCGCACGTCGTCAAGCTCATCGAGGAGGGGTGCGTGCTGGTGAACGGCGAGCCCCCCAAGAAGCGCTACGCGCCCCGACCCGGCGATCGCATCGAGGTGCGGGTGCCGACACCCCGACCCACCACCCTCGAGCCGGAGGACATCCCGCTCACGGTGCGGCACGAAGATGAGCACCTGGCCGTGATCGAGAAGCCGGCCGGTCTGGTGGTGCACCCGGCCCCGGGGCACCCGCGGGGCACGTTGGTGAACGCCCTCCTCTTCCACCTCGGCCGACTCTCGACCCTCGGCGGAGATCGCCGGCCCGGCATCGTGCACCGGCTCGACAAGGACACGAGCGGGCTCATGCTCGTGGCCAAGCAGGACGAGGCCCACCGCGCGCTGGCCGCCGCGCTGGCGCGGCGCCGCGTCCGGCGCGGCTACGTGGCCGCGTCGTGGGGACATCTCGAGCAGGATCGGCTGACCGTCGACCGGCCGTTGGGGCGTGACCCGCACGACCGCAAGAAGATCGCGGTGCGGCAGGATGGGCGGCGGGCCGTCACCCACGTCAAGCGGCTCGAGCGCTGGATCGCCGCCGACCTGCTCGCGGTGCGCCTCCACACGGGGCGTACGCACCAGATCCGGGTCCATCTGCTCGCCACCGGTCACCCCGTGGTGGGCGATCCGGTCTACGGGCCCGAGTGGCAGAAGGGCTTCGGGGGCGCGGGGGGACGGTGGGCCGACGAGCTGGCCCGGCGCGCCGGACGCCTGTTTCTGCACGCGGCCCACCTCTCTTTCGCGCACCCCGTCACGGGCGACCGGCTCTCGTTCTCGTCCCCCCTCCCCGAACCGCTGTCTTCGGCGGTGGCGTGGGCGAGGGCCAGCTCCGCGTGAGGCGGCGTCGGCCGTTTGCGGGGCCGATCCTCGGCCTCCTCCTCGGCCTGTGTCTGGCGGGCGGGGCGGGCCCGGCCCCCCGCCTCGCGGGTCTGCCCCTCGCCGGAGACCCGGTGGGGGAGCCGGCCCCGGCCGCCTGCGAGCCGGTGAACCAGGTAGACGTGCGCGGGCCCGGGGCAGGGTTCGTCTGGCTGGCCGAGGCCGACCTGGCCCCCGTGGCCCGCATCCTGGCCTCGCGCGAGGCGCCCTATCGGGATTTCCCGGGCCTCGACGTCGCCGGCCGGCCCCAGGGGGTGCGGATCGTCCTCCTGCGCGATCTGGCCTGCCTCGCCGAGCTGGGCCTCGGCCGACCGGGGGCCGACTGGGTGGCCGGCGTGGCCGATTCGGGCGCCGGCGTGGCGGCCGTGCGGGTCGAGCGGGCGGGCGCCTCGATCCCGGCCGTGGCCACCGTGCTGCGGCACGAGCTCGCGCACCTCGCGCTCGACCGTGCCACGGCCGGCCGCGCCCCGCGCTGGCTGCACGAGGGCTACGCGCAGCTCGCCTCGGGGTCGTGGGAGTGGGACGAGGCCTGGCGGCTGCGCTGGACCTTCCTGCGCGGCAGCGGCGAGCGCCTGCGCGGGGTGAGCCTCGACTTCCCGCGCGATCCCGAGGGCGCCCGGCTGGCGTATCAGCTCTCCTACACCGCCGTGCAGACCCTGTGGGACCTGTCGGGCGAGCGCGGCTTCGCCGCCTTCGCGCGCGCCCTGGCCGCGGGGAACACGGAGGACCAGGCGTTCCGGAGCGTGTTCGGCATCACCGAGAGCCAGTTCGCCGACCGCTGGCGTCGGCGGATCGCCGATCGCTACGGCGTGCTCTACACGCTCTCGCGGGTGGCCTTCCTGTGGGCGGCGCTCTCGCTGCTCCTCGTGTGGGCCGCCCTGCGTCGCCGGCGGATCAAGCGGGAGCGTATGGAGGCGCTGCGGGCCGCTGACGCGCGCGAGGCCGCGCTGCGCCTCGACGTTGACGATCCGCAGGGTCCCTTCTAAGGTGCGCCCATGACGGACTGCAGACTCGGGCGCGCCTGCGCCGGCCCTGGAGGCCGCCCGTCGCGCCCAAGCCAGGCGAGGCCCGCTGTGCCAGACGCGCACTGGGGACGGTCGTGAACCGGCCTCCGAAGCGCACGCCCGGCAAGGAGACCCGCCGGGCGGCCGAGCCGGCGAAGCCCCCGCCGGCGCGCGGATTCCGGTTCGGACCGGTCAACTACGCGACGTTCGCCGCGGGGCTCGCGGCGATCGTGGTCGGGTACGTCCTGCTGGACCGGGGGTCGGTGACCGCCGCACCCATGCTGCTGGTCCTCGGCTACGCCGTGCTGCTGCCGCTGGGCCTCATCCTGGGGTGGCGCCGGCTCGACTGAGGCCGGCGGCGCGCGCCGGTCCCGGGAAGACACGGGGCGAATAGCTCAGCCTGGTTCAGAGCGCCTGCCTTACAAGCAGGAGGTCGGGGGTTCGAATCCCTCTTCGCCCATTGCTCCGCGCGATGTCGCCGGCGCCCCAGCGCCACAGGCGGCGCCCGCCCGGACCCGTCCGAATCCGAGCCCGGACCCGGCCCGCACCCGGCCGAATCCCGGCTCGCCCCGGCCCCGTAGGGAAGAGGGGCGCGCTCCGCGATTGCAACCAAAGCCGCCGAGGGGAGCGTCCTAGTTCCGTGCGTCCCGTCGGTCCGACCGCAACCCGGAGGTGAGCCGTGCTCGAGTGGATACGAACCCGATCGCGTCGCGATCTGATCCTGTCGCTGGTCGTCGCCGGCGGCTTCGCGCTGGTGCTGGGGACCGTGGTCCTGGCAGTCGCCCGCTCGGTCGGCGAGGAGGTCTCGTACGCTCACTCGCACGCGACCGGCGGGGGCCTCGCGTACGAGCGCGCGTTCCAACTTGCCGACGGTGGCCGGCTGGAGATCCAGGTGGCCGACGTCGACGTCGAGGTCGCCGCCACCACCGGGTCCGAGGCGCGCGTTCTGCTCGAGCTGGACGATGACCGCTTCGGGGCCGAGGAGGCGCTGGAGCGGCTCGGCTTCCACGTCGACGCCAGCGACGGGATCCTGCGCATCCGCACCGAAGAGCGGAACCGCTGGGGCTTCCACGGCGACGACCTGGACGCCCGGCTCCGCGTCACCGTGCCCGCGCGCTTCGACGTCTCGGTATGGACGGGAGACGGGGACGTGGCGATCGAGTCGTTCGAGGGCGAGGTGAACCTGCAGACCGGTGACGGCGACATCGCGGTGGGGCGCGTATCGGGTCCGGCGTTGCGCATCCAGACGGGGGATGGCGACATCGCGGTCGATCGCGCCGAGAGCGAGGAGATCCTCATCCAGACGGGCGACGGCGACGTCCTCGTGGGAAGCGTCACGACGGGGGCCATGCAGGTGCGCACCGGCGATGGCGACATCCTGCTCCAGCGGCTGCGGGGTCCCCTGCGGGCCTCCACCGGAGACGGAGACGTCCGGGTCGTGATCGATCGTTTCGACGGACTCGAGATCCGCACGGGCGACGGCGACGTCACCGTCGAAGCGGGGCGCGAGCTCGCGGCCGACGTGGAGATGTCGGGCGGCGAGGTGTTCCTGGGCGACGCGTTCGCCCTCCCCGCCTTCATCGACGGGCGGGGCATCCGGGGGCAGCTGAACGGCGGCGGACCCCGCCTCTCCGTGCGCGTGGGTGACGGGACGATCCGGCTCATCGAGCACTAGGCGCGAGGGCCGCAGTCGGAGGCGCGAGTGACGCGCCGGCCCGGCGGCGTGCGGCGGTCACACCGCGCCCGGCGAGGCTCGGAGGTGGTAGCGACCCGGGGGCGCCGGAGGCTAGAGGCCGGGGGGTCCGGCGACTCCGGAGTCTAGAGGAGCCGGAACAGCCGCCGCAGGACGAAGGCGGCGAGGGCCGCGATCCCGATGATCCCGAAGCTCACCAGGGGATCGGCGGCGTTCGCGCTCGCGGCGCGAGCCGGCCGGGCAGCCCGGGCCTCGCTTCGCGGCGCGGTCCGACGGGTGCCGCCGGACGCCTGATCCGCGTGCAGCGAGCAGTACGAGGCATCCTGCCCGGCGGGGCGCTTGCAGCGCGCCCCCGACTTCGTCCGTCCTTCACATCTGGCCACGCCCATGCTCCTTGCTCGAGTGTCCCCGCATTATACGCACGCATCCCACCGGGGATTCAAGCGGTCGTATTCGCCCCTCACGGAAGGCGCGGCCGTTCGATCCCCGACGCGGCGTCCCCCCCCGCGCGGGGGGTGCCCCGCTTGCCTCCGGCGAGGCGGCGCGATCAGATGCTCGACATGATGACGAAAGCGAGCCGGGACCCGTACACGGACGGACGCGGCAGACGCCGGAGACGCGGCGGCTGCGGGCGACGCGCCGCCGGCGCCCTCGCGGCCGGCCTCGTCGCGAGCGGCTGCGCCAGCGGTCGCCCGGCGGAGCCAGGCGCCCCGGGGCCCGCCCCCAAGCGCGTCTACGCGCACGCCGCCTCCTACCGCGTGTCGTGCAGCGTCAGCGACGAGTGCCGGGTCACCTACATCGACGAGACGGGCGAGCTGCGCGCCCGCGATGTCGTCGGTGAGTGGACCATGGACCTGGGCGCCGATCCGGGGGCCCGGTTGTGGCTGCGCGCGGGTGCCGGGGGCTGCCCGCCTCGGCCCGTACGCGTGGAGATCGTGGTCGACGGCGCCTCGGTGTCGGAACAGCTGGCCCGACCCCCGGGGAGCGCTCGCTGCGAGTGGATCCTGGCCGAGACGGAGTTTCGCCTGCCGTGATGCAGCGTCTGTCGCGCTGGATTCTCAAGCTGATCGGTTGGCGCATGGTGGGCCAGACGCCCGAGCCGAAGTGCGTGCTCATCGGCGCTCCGCACACCTCGAACTGGGACTTTCCGCTCGCCCTGCTGGCCTTCTGGAGCCTTCCCATCCGGGCCCGCTGGATCGGCAAGCGAGAGATCTTCCGTTGGCCGTTCGGCTGGTTGATGCGGAGACTGGGCGGCTTTCCGCTCGATCGGGCCAACACTCGCAACTTCGTGCAGCAGGTCGTCGAGTGGTTCGAGCGCGAGCCCGCGCTCACGCTCGTCATCGCGCCGGAGGGGACGCGCAGCCGGACCGAGCACTGGCGCAGCGGGTTCTACTGGATCGCGCACGGCGCCGGGGTCCCGATCGCGCTCGGATTCATGGACTACGGCCGCCGCGTGGGGGGGATCGGCGAGGCGTTCGTCCCCTCGGGCGACATCGAGGCGGACATGGACATCATCCGCGCGTTCTACGCGGACAAGACCGGCAAGAACCCCGAGAAGCAGAGCGAGATCCGGCTGAAGTCCGCCGACTGAGAAAAGCGCCGCTCGTCGGCACCGGGTCGGCGGCGCGGAACACCGGGCCGGCCGTGGGGGACACCCGGCCGGCCGCGCGGCGGGGGCCGCCTACAGCTCGGCGGTGAGCAGACGATCTATGAGGCCCCGATACCCCTTCATGGCGAGCCGCAGGTCTTCGGTGTCCGTCGCCTCGTTCCCGCGGTCCCACCTGCGCACGAGGCCGTCGCGCTCGCGCGCGAAGCGCTCCGTCAACCGCGTGAGCACGAGATCGACCAGATTGTCGGCCTGCTCGCATGCGCGCTGCGGGTCGTCGATGAAGCTCGCCTGAACGTCGGCCCAGCGGGCCCGGAACTCGGCGACGTCCTCCTGCGTCATGCCCTCGGGGGACCGACGCCCCGGGGCCGTGGCGGGGCGACCGACGGCGACGCCGCCCGGCTCCTCGATCTCCTGCAGGAAATCGAACCCGAGGTCGCTCCCGGCGTCCGAAGCCCCCGAATCGAGATCGGGCAGGTCGACGTCGGAGAGTCCGAATCCATCATCCATCGGCACTTCGCGCATGGCACTCGCTCACCCTGCAAAGGGTCTTCGCGCTTTGCCAGACCCACCCGTGGGCGCGCTGGCATTGCGCCATGCCGTGTCGGGCTCGCGGGAGGGTTGAAACGGGCATGAGCGCCACGTCTCCGCGGGTCCCGCCCGTCCGCCCGACAGGCATCGCCACGCGCCGAGGGCGCAAGCGAGATGCCACGGAAGGGCCCTCAGAGACCGGCGGCGGTCTCGACGATGAGGTGGTCGACGACGGACTTGATGTCCCCGGTCTCCTCGAAGACCGCCAGCTGCCGGGCGGAGCTGGCCCCGCGCTCGAGGATCTCGAACGCGTACTCGACCTCCGACCGGCTGCCCAGGTCGTCGAGGACGTCGTCCAGAAACCACTCGATGAGCTCGTGCACGAGGTCCGCGGCCGGCAGCTCGCGCTGCTTGCCGAAGTCGATGAGCCGGCCGCCGGCGCCGTAGCGGGCGGCCCGCCACTTGTTCTCGGCGAGGAGCGCCTCGGGGTACAGCCGGAAGGTCAGATTGTCCTGACGCAGCTTCCACAGCTTGGCCACGATGGCCTGGAAGATGGCCGCGATGCACACGACCTCGTCGACCTGGGTGCACATGTCGCACACGCGGAATTCCAGCGTCGGGTAGCTGTGGTTCGGCCGCAGGTCCCACCAGATCTTGCTGGAGTCCGGGATGGTGTTGGCGGCCACCAGGGTGTCGACGAGGTTCTGGTAGTCGTCCCAGCCCTTGAACGCCATCGGGATGCCGGTGCGCGGGAAGTTCGTCCAATTGATGGTGCGGTAGGAGTGGAAGCCGGTCTTGCGACCCTCCCAGAAGGGCGAGCTGGTCGAGAGCAGGAGCACGTGGGGGAGGAAGTATCGCGATACGTTCATGGCATCGATGAGGAACTCGGGATCCTCGATCCCCACGTGCACGTGCATGCCGAAGATCAGGTTTCGTGCGGCCACCTCCTGCAGGTCCTCCCGGATCCCGAGATAGCGGTCGAGGGGCGTGATCTCCTGTTCGGTCCAGGACGAGAAGGGATGCGTGCCCGCGGCCATGATGCGCAGCCCGCTCTGCTCGACCTTCTCGCTCACCATCCGGCGCATGCGCAGCACCTCGCGGCGCGCGTCCTGGGCGGTCTGGCAAACCGTGCTCCCCATCTCGACGACCGACTGGTGGAGCTCGGGCTTGAGCTGCTCCCGCAGGACGACGTGGTCCGACTCGAGGATCTCGGTGATGTAGGAGGTGAGCTCGCCGGACTCGGGATCGACGATCTGGTACTCCTCTTCGATTCCGATCGTGAGCGATGGAGCCTTCATCCCGCCCTTCCGGCCTTGGTGAGCTTGAACGCACGAGGGATCGACGAGAAGCTAACCCCCGCGCTCGGGAGCCCGACACCCCGGCCGGCGCTTCCCGCGCTCCGCCATCGGGCGGGCGTCGAGCTCCCCCGTCAGCCGGCCGGCC
The DNA here is from genome assembly GCA_041610455.1 of Gemmatimonadota bacterium. Taxonomy (GTDB): domain Bacteria; phylum Gemmatimonadota; class Gemmatimonadetes; order Palauibacterales; family Palauibacteraceae; genus Palauibacter. Next base: position 421 of record JBFIOX010000042.1, on the reverse strand, counting down.
CGCCGTCTTTCGGGGAAGGCGCGCGGGCCCCTAACTTGGGCTCCGAAAGTCCCTCTCACGACCGCGCAACACGGAGGAGCTGATGATCGAGTGGCTGTTGCCGATCGGACTCTTTTGGGTCATCGCTTCGATCTTCTTCGGAGGCTTGATCGACGCCGAGAACGGGTCCGGGGCTCGGCAGTTCCTCGGCCTGCTCGCCTGCTTCGCGCTCTACCTGGCGGTGTTCTGGGTGCTCCGCGCGGTCCTCGGCTCCTCGCTGGGCATCTTGGGTCGCGTGATCCTACCCGTGGCCATCCCCTCCCTCCTCCTGGGCAGACTGGGCCGCGTCGCGTTCCTCCTGGTCGGGGTGAAGATCAAGCCCGCGGTGTTCGGCGCCGACGCGCACTGAGGGAGCTGGCCCGCCGGCCCCCGCCCGGGCGGG
>JBFIOX010000041.1:0-12462 GCA_041610455.1 Gemmatimonadota bacterium | reverse complement strand
GCCGACGCGGTCCTCGACGATCAGCAGATTGGCGTGGACGCCATCGGCCCGGCTCGGCCACTGGTTCGACCCGACGGCACGTACCGCGAAGGCCGCTTCCTCGGCCGATTCGACGTGCGGGAAGACGATGGCCGCGACTCCCGCCGCCAGCCCCGCGCGGACCCGCTCTTCCGCCGCTTCCCGCCCCTGTCGGATCGGTGGGATGCGCAGGGCGATGGGATGGGTGCCATCGGGGCCCGCGGCCCGCTCCATGGCCTCGGCGTAGACGGCCAGCGTCTCCAGGTCGAAGGGTCCGGACTCGAGGGAGTAGAAGACGAAATCGGTCTCCCGGATCCGCCCCATGGCGGTTCCTCCCGCGGCGGAGTGCTCGCCCGAGAAGATGCCGAACACGGGCTGTCCGGCGGCCAGCAGGCGCACGATCCGGGTATGCGGGCTCTCGGGGTCCAGCCCCTCGGTCGCCTCATTGGGCTCCGCGCCGCACCCGCCGGCCGCGAGCGCGCCCAGCAGCGCGGTCACGCACACGAGCGGCCGCCGGGGGAGCCTTTGCGCGGTCACGGGTACCGGGGGTCGCCGAGAGAGCCCGTGCGCGGCCGAATCGGCCTGCCTGCCGGGGCGATTCCGGGGCGGTGGCATGTGAGCCCTCCGGGGGTGCGGGTCCGTCGCCGTCGCGGCTACGTTATGGGTGCGAAAGGGGGTCGCGCCATGACGACGCGCAGAGGATTCGTCGCCGACGCCGCCCGGTGCGTGGCGGGGTTGGGCCTGGCGCCCGTGTGGTGGCCTCGTGGCCCGGGGCAGACCACGGATCCCGAGGGTACCCGCCGGACGGCGCGCGGCACGGGTCTGGTGTACGACGACCGCTATCTGGAGCACCGGCTCCAGCGCGGCGACCCGCAGACGCGGCCGGAGGTGCCGCTGCGGCTCATCAAGATCCGCGAGATGCTGCGGGCCCGCGGGCTCGACCGGGACACGATCCCGATCGCGCCGGTCGCCGAGTCCATGCCGCACATCCGCGCCCACCACACGCCGGAGCACGTGGCGGGGATCCGCGGCATCGAGGTGTCGGGGCGCGTGGCCGAACTGGCCGTGTCCGGGGCCTTGAGCGCCGTGGACGCGGTGGCGCGGGGGACGGTGCGGAACGCGTTCTGCGCCATCCGGCCGCCGGGCCACCACGCCAACAACACCGGCGTCGAAGAGGGATACTGCTACTACAGCAACGTGGCGATCGCGGCGCGCTATGCGCAGCGCGCGCACGGGTTCGCCAGGATCCTCATCATCGACTGGGACTACCACCACGGGAACGCGACCCAGAACGCCTTCTACGAGGACCCCGGCGTGCTGTTCTTCTCCGTGCACGACTGGCACGCCTACCCGGAGACGGGCGATCCCGCCCTCACGGGAGCGGAGGAGGGCGCGGGGCTCAACATCAACGTGCACCTGGATTGCGGCGCCACCGACGCCGACATGCTTCGAAGCTGGGACGAGAAGCTGGCGCCGGCCGTGGCGCGCTTCGCGCCCGATTTCGTCTTCGTCTCGGCGGGCTTCGACAGTCGCCGCGACGATCCGCTCGGCTGCTTCGACCTCACGGACGACGCGTTCCGCCGCATGACGCGACTGGCGATGGATTACGCGGACGCGTGCTGCGAAGGCCGGCTCGTCTCGCTGCTCGAGGGCGGATACAACGTGGATGGCCTGGCTCTGGCGACGGCCGCGCACGTGGAGACCCTGCTCGACGGAGCCTGAGTCGGTCGGGAACGGGTCAGACGTTGAATCGAACGTGCAGGATGTCCCCGTCCGCCACTTCGTAGTCCTTCCCTTCGACCCGCAGCTTGCCGGCGTCCTTCACCGCCTGCTCCGAGCCGTGTGCCACGAACACGTCGAACGGGATGACCTCGGCCCGGATGAATCCGCGCTCCATGTCGGAGTGGACCTTCCCCGCCGCCCGGCGGGCCACCGTACCCCGCCGGATCGTCCAGGCTCGCACCTCGTCGGGGCCTACGGTGAAGAACGAGATGAGATCGAGCAGCCCGTAGGCGGTTCGGATGAACCGGGCCAGGGCGGCCTCGCGCAGGCCGAGGTCTTCCAGGAACGCGGCCCGGTCGGCGGGGTCCAGATCCGCGATCTCCGCTTCGACACGCGCCGAGAGGGCGAGCCCGGCCGCGTGCAGCTCGACGAGACGATCGGCCAGCGGTCCCGGGACTCCGGCCGCGGCGTCGGACTCACCCCGATTCACGACGACGAGCAACGGCCGGTGCGTGAGCGGCCCGTCTCCGCGCAGCGCGGTCCGGTTCAGCTCGCCCTCCGCCAAGGCGCGCAACGGCCGCTCGGCCTCGAGGGTCGACTTCATCTTCTCGAACGCCGCGATGAGCAGCGGCTCCGCCCGTTCCTTGCGGGCCCGGTCGAGACGACGCTCCACGATCTCGAGGTCCGCCAGCACGCACTCGGCGTGGAAAGCCTCGAGGTCGGCCTCCGGATCGGGCGGGGCGGTCAGCGCCGGATTGTCGAAGTCGCGGAGCACCAGGCAGAGGGCCTCCTGGTCCCGGATCTGCTGCAGCGCCCGCCCGGACAGCCCCTTCTTCTCGGCGCCGTGCTCGCCCGGGATGTCGCAGAAGACCATCTCGGCGTAGGTCGTCTTCTTGGGGGCGTAGACCTCGCTCAGGGCGTCGATGCGGGGGTCCGGGACCTTCACGGTCCCCAGGCGTACCTCTCCCCCGAACCCCACCGGCACGTCGAGCCCCGTCATCGCGTTGAACACGGTGGTCTTGCCCGAGCCGGCGAACCCCACCAGACCGATCTTCATGGCCCCACGCCATCCGCCGGCGGGCACCGGCCGGCTACGGCGGGCTCGGTCGACTCAGTCGGCTCAGAAGGAGAGCGTGTGGGTGTACTTGATCTGCAGCGAACGGAAGGCCGAGCCGGGCAGGCGCGGCATCCCGGCCAGGTCCCGGACGGTGTTGAAGCCCTCATCGTAGACGATCCAGAGATCGGTCCCCTCGGCGAAATGGTATCGGAAGCGCGCGTTGACGCTCGTCACATCGATGGTGCTGTTGTACTGGAGGAAGGTGGCGAGCGACACCCTGGTGTCCAGCGCCAACTGGATCCGTAGCCGCGTCAGGTGCGTGGTCGTGGCCTCGTCCCGGTCGGAGAAGCGGAGCCGGTTGAGCTCGTAGCCCGGCCCGAGCTCCACGTAGCGCGACAGCGTCCAGATGGGATCGAACGCCAGTCCCAACCGCGAACCGTCGTAGAAGCTGCCCAGCGAGGCCAGGAAGTCTCCGCGGAACAGCGCCCCGCGGGGCAGCTTGAGGCGCAGCTCCGGCTCCCAGAACCAGTACTCGCCCGGCTCGACGAACGTGTCACCGATGGGGAATGAGTCGCGCACCGCCTCGTAGCTGCCGCGCAGGGCGAGCCCGACCTCCACGTCGGACTTGAACGCGAGCTGCAGCTCGGGCTCGATGGCGCGCGACCACGCCGATTCGTCGTCGTTGCGGATGTAGTTCCCGGAGTATCCGATCAGGGCCACGCTGCGCAGCGGCGAGCCGGTCCCCTGGAACCACTTCTGTTGGATCTGGGCCCCGTAGAACAGGAAGTCCCTGCGCGACTGGAAGCCCAGGGCCGGCAGGTACCCTCGCCCCGCCCGGCGCACGTCCGCGAAGTAGGAGAAGCCGGCGTCGCTGCGTCGCTCCCAGCGCAGCTGGAAGAGCCCCGACTCGAACAGGTCGCCGGTGTCGATCGTGTTGTCGAAGGTCTGGGCCCACTTGAAGGTGAAGTACTCGTCGCCCACCACCCGCACGATGCCGTCCAAGCCATAGGCGACGTTGCGGTCCCCGTTGTCGCCCAGCCGCGTGGTGAGCATCGCCCCCACGTTGGAATACCGGTTGAAGGCGCGGGAGCGGATGCGCAGCACGCCCATGTTCTCCCCGGGCGACGAAGCGGTCGACTCGGTCTGCATGTTGAGGAAGCCGAAGTCGGTGCCGCCGATGCGCCCCACGAGCCGCGCCCCCCCGTAGATCCTGATCGGTTCGCCGTCGGGACCGAGACCGATGCGGCGGCTGTGGAAAAGGCGGTTGTTGGGGCCGCCCGTATTGAACTCGAAGATGGAGGCGCGCTCCTGGAAGAACTGCCGCTTCTCGGGAAAGAACAGCGGGAACTGCGTGATGTTCACCTGTTGCGCGTCCGACTCGACCTGGGCGAAATCGGTGTTGACGGTGAGGTCGAGGGTCAGGTTCGAGCTGGGCGAGTACTTGAGGTCGAGCCCCAGCTCGACGCTCCCGTCATCGACCGCCCGCCAACGCGGAGGCGCCGCCGGCGGCGTGCGCAGCTCGGGCACCCTCTCGAGACCGCCCAGCGCGTAATTCGTCACGTAGACCGGGCGGCGCGCCCGCACGTCTCCGAGCGTGACGCGCTGGGCCTGCGATGGCTTGGCGAAGCCGAGCGCCCAATCGGGGGGGATCGCGGGAAAGATCTGCCGCTCGTTCTTGCGCGCGATGTAGCGGTAGACGATGAGCCCCATGGTCACGCGCCCATCCCGATTCTGGAATCCCAATGTCGAGAACGGGATGCGGAACTCGGCGAACCACCCTTCCTCGTTCTGCGCCACCTCGACGTCCCAATGCGCGTTCCAATCCACGTTCATGGGATCGCCGGAGATGAACTCCGCGTCGTTGGAGACCGTGCGGTCGCCGCGCGTCCCCGCCGGGTTGACCACGAACCACACCCCGGTGTCGTAATCGTTGTAGCTGTCCACCACGAGCGCGAGCAGGTCGTCCCCGCTGTATTGGTCCCGATAGAACGTGTTGGCCCGAATCCGGTCCGGCTCGGAATCGTAGAGTCGCGCCGCCATGTACAGATGCTCGTCGTCGTAGGCGACGCGGATCTCGGTGCGCTCCGTGATCGGGGCGCCGAACGTCGGCGTGTACATCGTCATCTGGAAGGGCGCGACCTCCGCCCAGGCGGGTTCGTCGCTGAGTCCGTCGAGCTGCACCGGCCCGGACAGCCGCGCGAGGGCGATCGGCTCCTGGCGAGCGGGCGCCGCTTGGGCGGACGCCGCCGCCGTGAGCCCGGCCGTGGGCGCCGCCAGCCCCGCGGTCGCCGCGACCAGCAGCGGCCATGCGCACCGGACCGCCGACGTCCCCTGGCGACGGAGGGCGGGGGTACGCGATCCGATGACTCGGTCCCGCCGGGCCGTCACAGGGCCCACGCCGCGATCGCGACCAGGATGAGCAGGTGGGCCAGCTGGTCGAGACCGAGGAAATACCAGAACGGCCCGTCTTTCGGGTCCCGCAACCTGGGAAAGCGCGTCCCCAGCTTCATCTTCACGAAGTCGATCCCGAGGTGGGTCGCGAACTCGATGCCGCCCGCCGTCAGCACCACGGGCCAGGCCGGGCGTACGAGGCCGACGGCGGCGAACACGAGCCCTCCGTGCACGGCCGCGTGCGCTACGATGAGGCCCGGGGGGCGGAAGCCCGCCTTGGCCTCCTGCATCTGGCGCGTGGCGAGCGGCGTGAAGTCGCCCAGGTAGTGGGCCACCAACAGGAGCGAGAGGAGTATGATCGCTTCGCCGCTCACGCGCGTTCTCCGGCCTCGAAGTCCGCCCGCGCGGCGGCGGGCCGGACGGTCTCCCCGCCCGGAATGGACATGACCTCGCGCTGGCGCGCCAGATAGGAGGCCTTGCGGGCCGGATTCCGGATCCGCGCCGCCCGCTCCCCGATCAGGGCCTCGAGCCTCCGACGCAGGATCGCCGCCTCGGCATCCCGGCCCAGCGCGGCGAGCGCCCGCGCGCGCGTCGCGAGAACCCGCTCCTCGGGACCCACGATGGTCCCGATCCGCTCGAGGAGTTCCGTCGCCTTCTCGGAGAGACGGCCCGCCTCGGCAACGTTGCCCGCGTCGAGGGCCAGCTCGGCCGCGCGGCTGTGGGCCAGGATCTCGACGTGGGCCTGACCCGAGCGGACCGCCGCCGCCACGGCCTCGGATGCGTCGCGCGCCGCCTCGGCGCCGCTCGCCAGCCAGGCCAGCTCGAGCCACACGCTCGCCTCGACCGCCGGCCGCTGGCTCCGGACGGCCGCTCTCAGGCTGCGCCGGAGGAGCGACTCGGCCTCGCTCCTCCGACCGGCGTCGGCCTGCACGCCCCCCAACACGAGCTCGCACGAGGCGACGGTGCGGGGAGATCCGCAGGCGCGGGCCCGCACGACCGCGAGCGAGGCGGTCTCCTCGGCCTCCGCCAGCGCGCCCATCCAGCGGAGCGCCGTCGCCCGGTGCGCGAGCGCGCGCGCGGCGAGAAGGCGCTCCTCCAGCTCGTCGCAGATCTCGAGCACCAGATCGAACGAGGCCACGGCGACGTCGTACTCGTCCCGGTCCACCTGGAGCATGCCCAGGAGATCGAGGATCTCGGCCTCGCCCCACCGATCTCCCGCCTCGCGCTCGCGGGCGAGCGCCGCGGCGTAGCGCGCGTCCGCCTCGTCGTGATCCCCGCGCTGGTGCGCCACGCGCCCCAGCAGTCTGAGCGCATCGCCCTGCTTCGAGATGTCGCGCAAGGACTCGAAGCGGGCCAACGCTTCGGTGCCCGTGTCCCGGGCCGCGGCGAGGTCTCCGGTGTCGAACGACGCCCCGGCGCGTCTCAGCCAGATCTCAGCCGCCAGGGCCGGGTCTTCCGTGCGGCGCGCCACGTCGTCCAGCGCATCGAGCGCCGCCAGGCGGGCGGCGTGGTCCCCCGCGAGCGCCGCCAGCTCCTCCGATTCGGACAGCAGGCGGCTGCGCTCGTCATCGTCCTCGCACAGGAGCAGGGCGCGCTCCAGGTGCGCCCGGGCATCCTCGAGCCCCCCACGGGACCGGGCTTCGCGCGCGCCTCGCACGAGAAAGGGAAGCGCACGGAGCGGGGTCTTCGACCGCTCGTAGTGGAAGGCGATGAGATCGTCGGTCTCCGCCGATGGATGCTCGACCCGCTCCTCGAGCCACCGAGCGACAGCCCCATGCAGCTCCTCCCGCGAGCTTCTCAGCATGCCTTCGTACGCGACCTCGTGCAGCATGAGGTGCTCGAACCGGTGCTCCGTCTCGTTCGGGATGAGCGACTCGGACCGCTGGCGGATGAAATTCGCGGCCAGGAGCGCCTCGATCTCGGCCTCGACGGGACTTCCGATGAGCTCCTGGCTGAGCACGCCGGGCCAGAATCGTCGGCCCACGATGGCCGCGAACTGGAGCGTCCGCTTGGTCGAGGGCCGCAGCGCGTCGATCCGGGTGCTGAGCACGCTCTCGATCGTGTCCGGCACCTCCAACCGCCAGTCTCCGGAGGCTCCCCAGCGCCCTTCGTCGTCGCGCCGAAGCGATCCGCCGGCCATCAGCGCCTTGAGCAGCTCCTCGACGAACAGCGGCATGCCGTCGGCCCGCGCCACCACCGCCTCGATGGTCTCGTCGTCGAGCGTGTGCTCTCCGAGGATCCCCTGCACGAGCGCGCGGGTCTCGTCGGCGGAGAGCGGCGCCAGGTCGATTCGATTGGCGCGCGACGCGAGGAACGTGGCGAGCCTCGTCTCCCCCTCGACCGGCGGTCGGGTGACGAGCACGAGGAGGATGGGTCCGGACAGATCGGAGGAGGACAGCCCCGAGAGGAACGACAGCGTGCTGCCGTCGGCCCAATGGAGGTCTTCGAGCACGAGCAGGCGCGGCGCGCGGCCCGTCCAGGAGAGCACCCGCCGGAGCACATCGGCCGCGCGCTCCTGTCGCTCGTCCAGCTCACGGCCCGGATCTTGGGCGGCGGGCCCCCCCAGGATGGCCGCCAGGCTGGCGACCTCCTCGGGCTCCCAGGCGCCGCCCACCGCGTGCGCGATGTGGCCGGCGGCCTCGCCCGGGTCGGCATCGGGCGCGATCCCGTACATCTCTCGCGTCAGCTCGGCGAGCGGCTCCCAGGGCGTCGACCTCGCGTACGGATAGCTGCGCCCCCGCACCAGCTGCGCGGCGCCCAGCTCCTCGGCCGCGACCAGCTCCTCCACGAGCCTCGTCTTGCCGATTCCGGGCGGGCCGACCAGGAGGCAGATCTGCGTGCGTCCCGCGCGCGCGAGCTCCCAGCGCTCGCGCAGGGCCGCCAGCTCCTCGCTCCGCCCGACCAACGGCGTGGCGGCCCCGGCAACGCCGCGCAGCTGTCCGCGCTGCTGCCGCACGCCGCGCACGTACCGGGCGCGCACCGGCTCCTGCCGCCCCTTCACCTTCAGCTCGATCTCGTCCTCGAAATCGAACATGTGCTGCGCCAGCCGGTGGGTCGCCGAGCCGACCAGAATGCGACCCGGCTCGCATTGTCCCTGGAGACGCGCGGCCACGTTCACCGCGTCCCCCACGGCGGTGTAGTTGTGCGCACCGCCGCCCGAGAAGAGGCCCGTCACGACCGGTCCCGTGTTGATCCCGATGCTGAGGCGGGGCTGATACGCTCCGGCCCACGGGTCGTCGGTGCGGCCGCGCGCCCACTCCTCCAGCGCGCGATGCATGTCGAGCGCCGCGCGAATGGCGCGCTCCTCCTCGTTCTCGTACGCCACGGGAGCGCCGAACAAAGCCATCACGCAGTCGCCGATGAACTTGTCCACGAAGCCGCCCGAGCGCGTCACGCAGTCGCACAGCGGTCCCAGACAACCGGCGATGAGCTCGCGCACCGTCTCGGCGTCGAGCTCCTCGGTGAGCGGCGTGAACCCCGAGAGGTCGGCGAACAGGACCGTCACGATGCGGCGCTCGGCTTCCGCCACCGAGGCCATGTGCGCGCCGCAGGTGGAGCAGAAGCGGGACGTGGGACGGTTCATCTCGCGGCAGGCCGGGCACGCCACGCCCTCGGCGCGCTCCACGGGCTTGCCGCAGGTGGGGCAATAGACGGCGGCGGGCGGGACGCCGGCCCCGCACTCGAGGCAGGTGCCCGCTTGGGTGGGGTGGTTCATGGTGATCAGGTTAGCCGGCGTTTCGCGGGCCGCGAAAGGGCACGGTGCCCCGCGAGAGGCCCGCCGCGCCGTCCCGCAGCCTTGCGAGTGCGGTTGGGGGCGCCCAAGGTTCTTGGGGGGTGTGGTCGACGGGAAGCCGGCGTCCAAGGGGGGTTGGTCCAATGGCTCGGTCCCGAGCGGCGGGGGACTCGTTGGGTCTGGAGACGCTCGATCTTGCGGCGCTCCGCGGCCTCCGGCTCCGGCACGAGGGCCGATTCAAGTCGAGCGGAGAGCCCTTCGAGTACGTGGTCCGGCTCCTGACCGAGGCGGATGTCGACAGCCTGCTCGAGCTCCACGAGGAGATCCTCGCCTCGCTCCCCGATCCGCTCCTCCTCTACCGCCGCGACGCGGCCTTCTTCGAGGAGTGCGTCACCGACGGCTGCGTGGCCGGCGCGGTGCACGGCGACCGTCTGATGGCCTATGCGGCGCTCTGGGTCCCGGGTCTCGAGAATCAGAATTACGGGCGCGATCTGGGGCTCGAGGGAGACGAGCTGCTCGCGGTGGGGCACCTCGCGGGGTCGGCCGTCGCTCCGCCCTACCGGGGCAACGGCTTCCAGAGAGAGCTGGTGGATCTGCGCAACCGCTTCGCGCTGCAGAGCGGGCACCACCACATGTGCGGCGAGGTCGTCCCCACCAATGTCATCAGCATCATCAACCACCTCGCCCAGGGCTTCTATCTGACGGGTCACCGCATCGACGACTTCGGAGACCGGTGCTTCATCCTGCACGCCGACCTGCGCCGTGAGCCGCGGCTCCGGCCGGGCGACGTCGAAGTCGAGGCTCCCGTCCAGGATCTCGATCGCTACGTCGAGCTGGTGGACGGGGGGCGGTGGGGGTTCGAGGTCGTCAAGCGCGAGGGCCGCTGGCATCTGCGGTTCGGCCGCTTCGACTGAGCCGATCCGGAGGGCCTCGTGAGTCGGCCCCTCCGCTTCCTGGGTATTCAGGCGGGCGAAGGCCCCATCGCCGCGGGGCTCTTCTCCTACTCGCTGGCGCTGGGTGTGGGGCGGGTGTTCGTCCTCACGGCCTCTCAGGCGCTTTTCCTCGAGTACTATCCGGCCTCCGACCTGGCCTACGTCTACATGATCGCGGCCGTGGCCACGATCGCGACCAGCGCGGCCTATCTGAGGCTCGGGCGCCGCCTGTCGCCACGGAGCCTCATCCTCGTCAACCTCGGCTTCACCCTGGCCGTCACGGTGGTGCTGCGCCTCGCCTTCGCCGTCAGCGGCGGGGGATGGCCCGCCATGGCGCTCGCGGCATGGTTCCACGTGGTGTTCGCGCTCACGAGCTTCGCGTTCTGGAGCGCCGCGACCCGGGTCGTGGACATCAGGCAGGGAAAGCGGCTGTTCCCCGTGGCGACCACCGGGGACGTGGTGGCGTTCTCTCTGGGCGGCTTGCTCATCCTGCGGACCGTGGATCGGCTGGGGACCGAGAACCTCCTGTGGATCGGTGCCGCGGGGTTCGCCTTCGGAATCGCGGCCCTCCTGTACACGCTCGCGCGGAGCCCCATGCCGCTTTCCGTCGCGGACGGGGGCGGCCCGGGGACCCGCGATTCGGCGTCGGTGCGCTGGTCGAGTCCCTACCTGCGCCTGATGATGGCGTACTTCGTGTTGAGCGCGGTGGTGTTCATCTTCCTCGACAACGCGTTCAACGACGTGGCCCAGCGGCGCTTCGAGGGCGCCGCACAGCTGGCCCGCTTCTTCGCCACGTACTCCGCGATCGCCGCGATCGTGAACTTCTTCTTCCGGTCGCTGTTCGCGGGGCGTCTGGTCCGTCGATTCGGGATGATCTTCGGGCTCGCCATCCTGCCGGCCGCCGTGGGCCTGGGCGCCGCCGCGGTGAGCCTCGCGGGGACCCTGCTGCCCGGGCTGGCGCTCGTCTTCTGGCTCACCGTGGCCACGCGGCTCTCGGACAAGGTCCTGCGCGGGGTCCAGCAATCCTCCATGGCGACCCTGTACCAACCCCTGGGGGAGCGTGGACCCGCCATCCAGACGACCATGGACGGCATCGTGGATTCGGCGGCGATCGGGCTCACCGGTGCCGCGCTGTTGGGCTTGAACGCCCTGTTCGAGATCACGGCCGTCGAGCTCGCCTACCTCCTCGTGGCGTTCTGTCTGATGTGGGTCCTCGTCGCGGTGGCCCTGAAGCGCGCCTTCGTCACCGTCCTGGGGGGCGCGCTTCAGCGTCGCCGGCTCCGGGGAGCCGCCGTGGACCTGGTGGGCCAGGATGTGCTCGCCCTCGTTCGCGCTCAGCTCGCGAGCCCGTACCCGGAGGAGGTCGTGTACGCGCTCGAGCTCCTGTCGGAGGCCGCACATCCGGAGCTGCCGGGCGTGCTCCTCGACGCGCTCGGGCACGAGGCGGAGGAGGTGCGACGCGAAGCGGCCCGGTACCTCGCCGCGCTGCCCGGGGACCGCCCGGAAGTTCCGGAGGCGCGCAGCCGCCTCGGCGATCTTCTCCGAGAGACCTCCGCATCCGACGAGTTGCGAGGCGCCGCCGCCCGCGCCCTCGCCCAGCTCTCGGAGGAGATTCCGGCCGAGATCCAGATGGCACTGGCCTCCCCGGCGGCGACCGTGCGCCGAGGCGCAATGGTCGGGCTGCTCCGTTCCGGCTCGATCGAGGGGATCGTGCACGCGGGGGCGGCCCTGCTCGAGAGCCTGCGCTCCGAGCGGGCCGAAGCGCGGGCAGCGGGTGCGGAGGTGCTGCGAGATGCCGCCATGCCCGCCTTCTATCGCCAAGCTCTCCGACTCCTGCGGGACGGCGATCCACAGGTGCGGGTCCGCGCGGTGGAGGCGGCGGCTGCCATGGGACACCCCGCGCTGTGGCCCGCCGTGGTCGAGCAGATCAGAGACCCGTCGCTCGTCCCGGCCGCCTCGGAGGCCTGTCTCAAGGCGGGGCCGGTCGTCATCCCCTACCTCCTGGAGGGCTTCGACCGCGACCCCGCGGACCGGGCGTATCGGCTGGCCACGATCAAGATCCTCGGCCTGCTGGGAGGGGACGAAGCGGGCCGGGCCCTGCTGCCCCGTATCGGCTTGGGCGATCGGGAGGAGCGGAGCGCGGTCCTCTCCGCCCTGGCTCGCGGGTGTCCGCGTCCCCCGGTCGACTCGCTGCCGCTCCTGGGCGCGCAGCTCGAGGCGGAGCTCGCGGACGTCACCGAGGACTTCGCCACCCTGGCCGACCTCGAGGCGGTCGGCGATCCCATGGTCGAGACCGTGCGCGCCGCGATCGAGAACGAGATCCACGCGGCCCGCCACCGGCTGTTCCTGCTCCTCGCGCTGCTACGTCCCGGGCAGGACCTCCTGACGGCGTGGGAGAACTACGCGTCCGGCACCCGGACGCGACGCGCCTATGCCCTCGAGCTGCTCGACAGCCACCTCGCCGCCGAAGAGCGGGGCCGCGTGTTCCCGGCACTCGAGGATCTCGGGCTCGACGAGCGCCTCGAGGCCCTGGGCCGTACGCGGGCCGTGCGTCGGCTGGGCGGGCGCCAGCGGCTCGAAGCGCTGGCGGGGGACGAGGGGAGATCGGG
>JBFIOX010000040.1:0-12573 GCA_041610455.1 Gemmatimonadota bacterium | reverse complement strand
CTGGGGGCGGGCGACGAGTCGCCACGGGAGCCGCTGGCCGTGTGAGCCGCCGGGCGGCCGCGGCGCGGGCCTGCGCCTTCGGTACCGACTTGCGGCCGCCGGCGAGCCCGGGCGATGATGCGCGCGGGCGACGATGCGCCCGACCCCGCCGGCGCGCCGTGTCCGAAGCGCGCCCCGGCGGGTCGTGGTCGAGGCGCGCCCCGGCGGGCCCTAGGACGTCACGCACACCCGGATCAGCGAGAGGCCGACTCCATGCGCCACCTGAAGCACCTCGTCATCGCCGTAGCGCTCGCCCACCCCGCACCGGCCGCGAGCCAAGACTTGCTCGATCGCGTGGAGGCCGAGGTGGCCGCCATGGAGAAGCTCACCCAGGTGATGGTGGACAAGATCTTCTCCTTCTCCGAGCTGGGGCAGCAGGAGTTCGAGACGTCGGCCTACGTGACGGGGATCCTGGAGGAGAACGGCTGGCAGGTGGAGCGCGGCTCGGCCGGCATCCCGACGGCCTGGTTCGCGCGCTGGGGCTCCGGGTCGCCCGTGATCTCCTTCGGCAGCGACATCGATGGAATCCCCAAAGCGAGCCAGAGGCCGGGCGTGGCGTGGCACGACCCGATCGTGGCCGGGGCGCCGGGGCACGGCGAGGGCCACAACTCGGGACAGGCCGTCAACGTGACCGCGGCCCTGGCCCTCCAGAAGGTGATGCGGGAGAACGGGATCCAGGGGACGCTGGTCCTGTGGCCGGGGGTGGCCGAGGAGCAGCTCGGCAGCAAGGCGTGGTTCGTGCGCGAGGGTCTGTTCGAGGGCGTGGACGCCGTGATCTTCACGCACGTCGACCACAATCTCGAGGTGAGCTGGGGGCCGGCCAGCGGCACCGGGCTGGTCTCGGTCGAGTTCACGTTCGCCGGCGAGACGGCGCACAGCGCGGGCGCCCCATGGCGCGCCCGAAGCGCCCTCGACGCGGTCGAGCTCATGAACGTCGGCTGGAACTTCCGCCGCGAGCACCTCCACCCCAACCAGCGCTCGCATTACATCATCACCACCGGGGGCGATCAACCCAACGTGGTGCCGCAGGTCGCATCGGTCTGGTACTACATCCGCGAGATGGATTTCGACGGAATCCAGCGGAACTACGACATCGCGGTGCGCATGGCCGAAGGGGCCGCCCTCATGACGGACACGGAGATGACCTACCGCGTGCGCGGCGCGGCGGCGCCCCGGCACTTCAACAAGATCATCGCCGAGACGGTGTGGAAGCACATCGAGCACGTCGGGCTTCCCGAGTGGAGCGAGGGCGACCAGGCGCTGGCCCGCGCGGTCCAGCGGGCCGTGAACGCCGACTCGACGCCGGGTCTCGCGACCAAGCTCGAGGGGATCGAAGCCCCGCCGGAGGATCCGGCCGACCGCCGCAGCGGTGGATCGGACGACATCGGCGACATCAGCTGGACGGTGCCGACGGTGACGCTGCGCTTCCCCTCCAACATCCCGGAGCTGCCGGGGCACCATTGGTCCAATTCGATCGCCATGGCCACCCCCATCGCCCACAAGGGAGCGACGGCGGGCGCCAGGGTGCTGGCCCGCACCGCGCTCGAGCTGTTCACGAAGCCCGAGCTCATCGAGCAGTCCTGGGCCTACTTCAGGGACGTGCAGACGAAGGACCGCCAGTACAAGCCGTTCATCACGGCCGACGATCCTCCGCCCATCGACCTCAATGCCGGGATCATGGCCGAGTACCGTCCTCTGCTGGAGCCGTTCTACTACGACGAGACCCGGTACGGCACGTATCTCGAGCAGCTCGGCATCACCTACCCCACGCTCCCGCCCGCCGAGGGCGAGCGCGGGGGGTCGCGCTGAGCGTACCCGTCGGAGAGGAGTCGCGAGACATGTCCAAGCGCATCGCCATCCTGGGCGCCGGCAGCATCGGACGCGCGATCGCCGAAGGGCTGGTAGCGGCGGGTGCGGCCCGGCCGGAGCAGCTCCACCTCACGCGGCGACACGACGAGCACCTCGCGGACCTGGCCGAGCGCGGGTTCCGCACCGGCAGCGACAACGCCGCGGCCGTCGTGGCGTCGGATCTGTTGATCGCCGCGGTCGAGCCGCACCACCTGGACGCGCTGCTCATCGACATCGCAGCCAGCCTCGATCCCCGCCGCCACATCCTCGTCTCCGTGGTTTCGGGCGCCGGAATCGCCGCCATGCGACGGCTCGTGGGCGAGGAGGTGCCGATCGTGCGCGCCATGCCCAACACGGCCATCGCGCTGCGCGAGTCGATGACCTGCCTGGCCGCGGAGCCCGCGCACGCGAACGCGTTGGCCGAGGCCCGCGAGCTGTTCGACGGGCTGGGGACGACGCTCGTCATCGACGAGGTGCAAATGGTGCCCGCCACCGCTTTGTGCGCGTGCGGCGTGGCGTTCTTCCTGCGGGCGGTGCGGGCCGCCTGCCAGGGTGGCATCGAGATCGGCTTCCACCCCGACGAGGCGCTCCGCATGGCGGCCCAGACGGCGCTCGGAGCGGCCGCGCTGGTGCGCCAGCAGGGACGGCACCCGGAGCGAGAGATCGACGGGGTCACGACGCCGCGCGGGTGCACGATCGCCGGGCTGAACGAGATGGAGCACCGCGGCTTCTCGTCGGCCATGATCAAGGGGATCACGACTTCGTCGGAGAAGGCCGAGTCGCTGTACGCCGGCACGTGAGCCCCGCGCTGCGCGAGCTCGGCGGCGTGCCGCTTCCACCCCGATGAGCGACCAGACCCTCTACATCCTGGCCGTGCTCTGCCTCGTGATCGCGGGCACCGAGTGGCTCGTGCGGCGCACCTGGCTCAGGCACGCCGGCACCGCGCTCATGGTCATCGTGTTCACCGCCGTGATCGCCAACCTGGGCCTCCTGCCCGCAACTTCGACCGAGGCCGAGCCGGTGCCCGCCTACGACGCGGTCTTCGGGACCGTCGCGCCGCTGGCCATCGTATGGCTCCTCCTCAAGGTCAACCTGCGCGACGTCGTGCGCGCCGGGGTGCCGATCATCTCGCTCTTCCTCATCGGGTCGGCCGGGACGATCGCGGGCGTGCTCATCGGCATGTGGGTCGTCGACGGGCCGGAGCGGGTGGGTCCGCTCTACGCGGCGTTGGGCGGCATGTTCACCGGGACGTACACGGGCGGCAGCGTGAACTTCAACGCCGTCGCCCTGCACTACGACGTCATGCGCGAGGCCGTCCTGTTCGGCGGCGCCGCGGCGGTCGACTCGATCATGACCACCGTGTGGATGGCGGCCACGATCGCCATCCCGCGCTGGCTGCGGCCGCGCTGGCCGGTGCGGGATGCGGCCCGCACGGGAGCCGCTCCCGCCGGGTCGGGCGTCCCCGACCTCGGGATCGAGGAGGACACGGAGCGGATCCATCCGGTCGACCTGGCCCTGGTCCTGGCGATCGGGTTCGGGACCCTTTGGGCCTCGCAGCAGCTGGAGGGCCTGGCCGCGGCGCACGGGATCGGGATCCCCTACATCCTCATCCTCACGGTGATCGCGCTGGTGCTGGCCCAGTTCCGCGCCGTCGCCGACCTGGCCGGAAGCCGCACGCTCGGGCTCTTCGCGGTATACCTGTTCCTGTGCGTGATCGGCGCGTTCTGCGACGTCGGGGCGCTGGTCGAGATCGGCCCGCTGGGGCTCACGCTTCTCGCCTTCACGCTGATCCTCGTCCTCGTGCACGGAGTCGTCACGTTCGGCGCCGCCCGCCTCCTGCGGATGGACGTGGACATCGCCGCGGTCGCCTCTCAGGCCAACGTGGGCGGTGGGACCTCGGCGCTCGCCCTGGCGCGCAGCCTGGGGCGTGGCGACCTCGTGCTCCCCGCCGTATTGATCGGGTCGCTCGGAAACGCGGTCGGCACGTTCTTCGGCTTCTGGGTGGCGGGCACGCTGCTGCCCGCCCTGCTCGGCTGAAACCGTGCGCGGCGACCTCTAGCACTCGGGACCCATGATCTCGAAGCGCACCCTGCGTCGGCTCGGCATCGCTCCGTTCCTGCTCTGGCTCGGGATGTCCCCGGCCGGGCCGTTCCACGAGACGCCCCTCGGTGCGCGGGCTCTCGACGCACAGCAGGCCTTCGACCTGGTGCTTGCGGGCGGACGCGTGATGGACCCGGAATCGGGGCTCGACGCGGTGCGCCACGTCGGCATCCGCGACGGGATGATCGCGGCCGTCTCGGAGACGCCGCTGCGCGGCGAGACGTCGATCGATGTCTCCGGCCTGGTCGTCGCGCCGGGTTTCATCGACCTGCACGCGCACGGCCAGGACCTGTTCAGCAGCCGGCTGCAGGCCCTCGATGGGGTGACGACCGCCCTCGACCTCGAGGGGGGCGCGGACGACGTGACGGAATGGTACGACCGCCGCGCCGGGAAGGCCGTGATCCACTACGGGGCCACGGCCTCGCACGGCTGGGCCCGGCGGCGCGCGCTGGGCAGCGACGCGGCGGCGGCCCGCGACGCCGCAGGGCTCGAGCACCTGGCCCTGATCGAGAATCGGATCAGGGAGGAGCTCGCCGCGGGCGCGCTCGGCATCGGATACGGCATCCAGTACACCCCCGGGGCGCGTCGCGAGGAGATCGTCCGCCTGTTCCAGCTCGCGGCCGAGAGGGGCGTGACCAACTTCGTGCACGCGCGCTTCGCCGGGGCGGTGGAGCCGGGGAGCGCCGTCGAGGCGGTGCAGGAGATGATCGCGAACGCCGCCGCCACCGGGGCCAGCGTGCACATCGTGCACATCGGCTCCACCGGCCTGCGGCAGGTGCCCATCCTGCTCGAGCTGATCGAGGGCGCCGGGGCCCGCGGACTCGACGTGTCGACCGAGGTCTATCCCTACACGGCCGCGTCGACCGGCATCGAGTCGCCCATCTTCGATGCGGGGTGGCGCGAGCGGTTGGGCGCGGACTACGGGGACATCGAGTGGGTCGCTACGGGCGAGCGGCTCGACGTCGATTCGTTCGAGGCGCGACGCGCCCAAGGGGGCACGGTCATCGCGCACATCATCCCGCGAGAAGCGGTGGACATGGCCTTGGCACATCCTCTCGTGCTGGTGGCGAGCGATGGGGTGCGCTTCGTCGATGGACGCGCGCACCCCCGCGGGGCGGGGACCTTCGCGCGAGTGCTCGGACGCTACGTGCGCGAGCAGGGCCTGCTGCCCCTCATGGAGGCCCTGCGAAAGGTGACGCTCATGCCGGCGCGTCGTCTGGAGGCCTACGTGCCCCAGATGCGGACCAAGGGGCGCCTCGCGGAGGGCGCCGACGCCGACATCACCGTGTTCGATCCGGAGACGGTGATCGACAACGCGACCTTCGCCGAGCCAGCCACGCCGTCCACCGGCATCGTCCACGTCATCGTGGGCGGGACCCTGCTGGTACGTGACGGCGAGCTCGACATGTCCGCCTTTCCCGGAGGGGCGATCCGCCGGGGTCTCTGAGCCCGCCCGGGGATCGGACCCGCGGGCGCCGGCCGGCGCGGCTTCAGGCCTTTGCGCGCGCCGCGCCACCCCTTTCCCGGCGACGCTTGCGCCTTTCACCGCGGCGCCTCACGCCTTCCCGAGGCGCTTCACGCCTTCCCACGCGGCACGTAGGTTGGAGGGCTCCGAGCCCCCAAGCCACTTCGAGGTGTCCATGCGTGCCACCGTGTCCCCGTACCCGCGTCCACTCGCCCTCGCCGTCCTGGCCTGTCTGCTGATCCTGCCCGCCGCATGGGAGGATCCTCTGGCGGCCCAGGTCGAGCAGGACTCGGCCGCCGTCGCGCTCTACAAGGGCATGCGCTGGCGCAGCGTGGGCCCCTTCAGAGGCGGGCGCTCGGTGGCGGTGGCGGGCGTCCCCGGCGACAAGCTCACCTACTACTTCGGCGGGGCCGGCGGCGGCGTGTGGAAGACGGAGGATGGGGGCACCACGTGGCGCAACGTGAGCGATGGCTTCCTCGCCACATCGTCCGTGGGCGCGCTCGCGGTGGCCGAGTCCGATCCGAACGTGGTCTACGTCGGCATGGGGGAGCACGCCATCCGGGGCGTCACCACCTCGCACGGGGACGGCGTCTACAAGTCGACCGACGCCGGCCGCACCTGGAAGCACTTGGGTCTCGCCGCGACGCGCGCCATCTCGCGCATCCGGGTGCACCCGCGCGATCCCGACCTCGTGTACGTGGCCGCGCAGGGCGCCCCCTTCGCGCCTACCGCCGAGCGGGGCATCTACAGGTCGAAGGACGGCGGCGTCAGGTGGGAGCTGGTGCTCCACGTGGACGCCAACACGGGAGCCAGCGACCTGGCCATGGACCGCACGAATCCCCGCATCCTCTACGCGGCCATGTGGGACCACGACCGCGAGCCGTGGGTCGTGCGGAGCGGCGGACCCGGTTCGGGCTTTTGGAAGTCGACCGATGGCGGCGACACCTGGAAGGAGATCAACGAGGGACTCCCGGACGTCATGGGCAAGACCGCCATCGACGTGTCGCCCGCCGACCCCGACCGGCTGTGGGCCCTGATCGAGGCGGACGAGGAGGGGGACGGCATCTACCGGTCGGACGACGGCGGACAGAGCTGGACGCAGCTCAACTCAGATCGCGTCCTGCGCGCGCGCGCCTGGTACTACATCGAAGTCTACGCCGACCCGCAGGACCGCGAGACCGTGTACGTGATGAACTCGCCCTTCCTGCGCTCGATCGACGGAGGACGCACCTGGGAGACGATCGTCACGCCGCACGTCGATCACCACGACCTGTGGATCGACCCCCTCGACAACCGGACGATGATCTCGGCCAACGACGGCGGGGCCACGATCTCCTACAACGCGGGACGCACGTGGACCACGCAGGAGAATCAGCCCACGGCGCAGATCTACCGGCTCACCACCGACAACGGGTTCCCCTACTGGCTGTACGGGGGGCAGCAGGACAACACGAGCGTCGCCATCAAGGGCTGGGTCACCCACGGCGGCGGCATCGACTGGAAGGACTGGTTCGACGCCGGAGGCGGGGAGTCGGCCTGGGTGGCGTTCGATCCCGACGATCCGCGCTACCTGTACGCGACCTCGATCCAGGGGTTCATCACCGAGCTGGACACGCGCTCAGGCTCGGTGCGCAGCGTGCGCGCCTATCCGGAGATGGCTCTGGGGCTCGACGCGAAGGACATGCGGTACCGCTGGAACTGGAACGCGCCCGTCGTCGTGTCGCCGCACGACCCGTCGGTCATCTACCACGCCGCCCAGCGGTTGCTGCGCTCGCGCGACCGCGGGTTCACCTGGGAGGAGATCTCCCCGGACCTGACGCGCAACGAGCCGGCCAGGCACACGGCGGGCGGGATCCCGTTCACCAACGAGGCCGCCGGCGGCGAGGTGTACAACACGATCTTCGTCGTGGTGGAGTCGCCGCACGAGGCGGGGGTGATCTGGGTGGGAACCGACGACGGCCTGGTCCAACTGACCCGCGACGGCGGCCGCACCTGGACCAACGTCACGCCGGCCGGCATGGGCGAAGGGCTGGTCAACTCGCTCGAGGTGTCGCCGCACGTGCCGGGCGGGGCCTACATCACGCTCAGCCGGTACAAGTTCAACGACTTCGCGCCCTACGTGTACAAGACGGTCGACTACGGGCGGACCTGGCAGCGCATCGACCGCGGCATCGCTCCGGAAGCATGGGCCCGTGCGCTGCGCGAGGATCCGGAGCGTCGGGGCCTCCTGTACGCGGGCACGGAGCTCGGCATGTACGTGAGCTTCGACGACGGGGCGAGCTGGCGGTCGCTCCAGCTCAACCTGCCCAACACGCCGATCACCGACCTGCGCGTGCAGAGCGGGGACCTGGTCGCGGCGACGCAAGGGCGGTCGTTCTGGATCCTGGACGACCTGTCGCCGCTGCGGCAGTGGAGCGCGGCGCTGGGGAACGGCACCCATCTGTTCGCGCCCGCCGCCGCTTACCGCGTGAATCAGGGTCTGGGTGGTTCGGTCGGACCGATCACCGCCGGTCGGAACAAGCCTTCGGGGGCCGGCATCGACTATGTCCTGGCGACCCCGCTCGAGGACGGGGAAATGCTGCGGGTCGAGATCGTCGACCAGGCCGGCGCCGTGCGCCGCACGTTCAGCAGCGACACGACCCGGAACGCCGACGGCGTCCGTTTCACGACGGCCCCCGCCGCCCCCGGGCACAACCGCCTCCAGTGGGATCTGCGCACCGAAGGGCCGCCGCCCATCGCGGGCGCCGTCCCCTTCTTCGGTGGGGTCGGGGGATACCGCGTCATGCCCGGGACCTACACGGTGCGGCTGACCCGCGGGGACGCCGCCGCGCACACGGCGACGCTCGAGGTGCGCGGCGATCCGAGGGTGGATGCCTCGGAGACCGATTTCGCCGCCAATCGTGCCTTCCTCGAGACCATCCGCACGGCGGTCACCGATCTGCACCGCGGCGTGAACGAGATCCGCGATGTGCGCTCCCAGGTCGGCGACATCGTGGCCAAGGCCCAGGAGGCCGAGCTCGAGGGAGCGACCGCGCTGGAGGAGGCCGGTACGGCGCTGTCGGATTCGATCACGGCGCTCGAGGACCGGCTGTTCCAGAAGCGCCGCCAGACGCAGCAGGACATGGTGGCTTTTGCCGGACTCCTCGACACGCAGCTCTCGACGCTGGCCGGGGAGGTGGACGGCACCGATCTGCCCCCCAACGCCGGCGCGCTTGAGCGCCTGGGCGATCTGCAGGCGCAGTGGGCCATCGAGCGAGCCGCGCTAGAGCGCGTGCTGGGCCGGATGCTCGACGCGTTCAATCAGCTCGCCCGTGAGCACGGGGTGCCGGCGGTCATCACCCGCTCAGAGCGGCGCGCGGTGTCGTGACGCCGGGGCGCCGGCCGCCGCCGGAGTCCCGTGAACGTCGCCCGTGACGTGGGCTTCTCCGGTGTCTCTGACGCCCCGACGCCGCGTGCCGCGCGGGCCGGGTTCTTGCAACTTCCTGCCGCGCGCGAGGTTGAAGGCACGGCCATCGACGAGAGCAAGTGCAAGACTTACCGAAGGATCAGACATCCGGCGGCCGACCGCCCCTGTCCGTGCCCGACGGCCCGGGGGATCGACGTGCGTCGCGCGTCCGCAGCAGGCAGCTCTTCTTCGCCTCGTGGATCCTGTTCACGGCCCATTTCGCCACGAACATCGAGCGCGAGCACTATCCCGCCTTCGCGCTCGTGGACCACGGTACGTTCCGCGTGGACGAGTACGTAGGATTCCACTCCGACATCTTCGTGCACACCGATGGGCACGCCTACATCGGTAACAACGTCGCGGGGGCGGTCATCGCCGCCCTGCCTCTGGCCATCTTCGATCCGGCGCTCGACCGCCTCGAGGCGCACAGCCGCGCGCGCCTGGCGCAGGGCGACTCGGGATTCACGGAATACCGGACGTACGAGCACCACCCGAACCGGAGGGCCTTCTTCGAGCGGGTGCGCGAGCGGGGTCTCGAGTTGCGCCTGGGCGGCGCCGCGTTCGTGACGACCGCGTTCCTCATGGCGCCCCTGTCGGCGCTCTTCGTGGCCCTCGTCTTCGGGCTCCTGCGGCGGCGGGGCGTCCCGATGGGACGGGCGACGCTGTTGGCCCTCTTGTTCGGGTTCGGCACGCCGATCTTCTTCCGCACCTCGGCGCTCAACCACAACCTGCTGCTCACCTGGGCGACGTTCGGCTCGTTCCTCCTTCTGTGGCCCGGGCCCGACCGCGCCGCGGCCGTCACGGCGCGCAGGCGGCTGCTGGCGGGCGGGCTCGCGGGCCTGGCGCTGGCGCTCGACTACGCGGGCGTGGTCCCGCTGTTGGCCATCTACGCCTACCTCGTGCTCGAGCGCGCGAGGCACGTGTCGTTCGGGCACTCGTTCCGCGAGTCCCTCGCGTTCGTCGCCGGCAGCGTGCCGCCGGTGCTGTTTCTGCTCTTCAGCCAGTGGGCCATGTTCGGCAATCCGTTCCTGCCCGGGCAGTACTGGATGCCGGACGTGAACTTCACCGATCGCGGCTGGCGCGGGTTCAGCTGGCCCGCTCCCGACCTGTTCTGGGACAACCTGTTCGAGCCCGAGTGGGGGCTGCTCACGTTCGGGCCGCTCCTCCTCCTGGGGTTCATCCCGGCCCGCGCGTACGCGCGCGAGACGCTGGTCTTCCCGAGAGCGGAGCGCTGGCTCGCGTTCGGGTTCGTGCTCGCGTTCCTCGTCTTCTGCGCGGCCAACCAGTATTCGCGCATGCAGTGGAACACGGGGTTCAGGTATCTGCTCCCGATCGTGCCGTTCCTCTTCCTGGGGGCGACCGATCACCTCGTCCGCATGCCCAGGTGGCTGCTGGCGTCGATCGCCGGGCTGGCCTTCTTCCACTCGTGGGTCATCGCGGCGGTGCGGGAGTCGGTGCCGCTCTCGTATCAGCTGCTGCTGGAGGGCGGTCCCCAGCTGCCCTGGCTCACCGTGCTGCGCATGACGCGTCCTCCGGACGCGCCGCTCCTCTCGCATCCCCTGCTTCCGCTCGGCCTGCTCGCGCTGTCGCTCGTGGCGGCCTGGGCGGCGTGGCGGCTGCTGGGCCGTGGCGCGGTCGCGTCGGCCGCCGAGGCGGCATAGACTCGATGCGGCGCTCCCCATGACACGCGAGCCCATTCCCACACCCGGATCGGGACCGACGAAGATGAGAAGCGCGCTCCAGTCCGAGACACCGATCGAGCGGCCCGAGCCGAAGAGATCCGACCTGCTCTCGGTGGTCGTGCCGGTGTTCAACGAGCAGCAGGTGCTGCGCGAGTTCTACGAGCGCGCCGTCGGCACGCTGGGGACCATCCCGTCCCTCGATTTCGAGCTCATCTTCGTGGACGACGGGAGCAGCGACGGGTCGTTCGCCGTCCTCCAGGAGATGAGCGACCGTGACGGGCGCGTCCGCGTCATCAAGTTCTCGCGCAACTTCGGACACCAGATCGCCATCACGGCCGGCATCGACCACGCCCGCGGCGATGCGGTCGTCGTCATGGACGCCGATCTGCAGGATCCGCCCGAAGTGGTGCGCGAGATGGTGGAGCGCTGGCGTCAAGGCTACGACGTGGTCTACGCCGAGCGCATCGAGCGCGAGGGCGAGAGCCGCATGAAGCTGTGGACCGCGGCGGCCTTCTACCGGCTCCTCTCCCGCCTCGTGAGCATCCGGATCCCGGTCGACGTGGGCGACTTCCGGCTCTTGAGCCGGCGTGCCACCAACGAGCTCCGCCACCTGCGCGAGAAGGACCGGTTCGTGCGCGGGCTGGTGAGCTGGATCGGGTTCAAGCAGACCGGCGTTCAGTACCAGCGCGCCAAGCGTCTGGCGGGCGAGACGAAGTATCCCTTCCGGAAGATGTTCAAGTTCGCGCTGGACGGGATCACCTCCTTCTCCACCGTCCCGCTCAAGCTCGCGACCTGGCTCGGGTACGCGGCCTCGCTGTTCGCGTTTCTATACCTGGCGAGCGTGTTCGTGCAAAAGGCGGTAGGGATCACGGTTGAAGGGTGGGCCACGATCATGGTGGCGATGCTGTTCCTGGGCGGCGTGCAGCTCATCTGCCTCGGGATCCTGGGGGAGTACATCGGCCGCATCTTCAACGAGATCAAGCCCCGCCCCATGTACGTGGTGGAGGAGCGCGTGAACTGCGAGGGGGCGCTTCCGGTCACGGAGTCGACACCCGCGAGCGAACCCGCCCGACGCTGACTCGCGGGATGACCGACCTCTTCGTCACGGGGATCACCGGGCTGGTGGGGCGCGCGGTGGCCGCGGAGCTGGATGCGCGCGACGCCTCCGCGCGCGCGCTCGTGCGGGCTCCGGCGGTCTCTCCGGGAGGCGCCGAACCCCGTGCGCTGCCCCCCCCCGCGATCGAAGCCGTGCCCGGCGATCTCGAGCGCCCCGACGGTCTCGATTCGCGCCTCGCGGGCACGCGCACCGTCCTCCACCTGGCCGCGGCGACGGGGCCCGCCGATCCGGGGCGCCAGCGCCGCGTGAACGTGGAGGGAACGCGGAAACTGCTCGCGGCGTGCGCGCGGGCGGGCGTGCCCCGCTTCATCTACGTGTCCAGCATCGCCGCCACGTTCGATCGACTCGACCGGTACCCGTACGGAGCGTCGAAGCGGGAGGCCGAACGTCTCGTCGCCGAGAGCGGGCTGGACTACGCGATCGTTCGACCCACGGTGGTGCTCGGCCCCGGGTCGCCGATCCTGAACCGGTTTCGCCAGCTGGCCGCGCTCCCCCTGCCGGTACTGCCGGGTCGGGGCGCCGCGCGCATCCAACCGATCGCCGCGTGGGATCTGGCGCGCTGCCTCCTCGACCTGGCTTCGGAGGCCGAGCTCGGGGGGCGGGCGATCGAGATCGGCGGAGGCGAGGTCGTGACGCTCGCGGAGTTCCTGGGCCGGGTGCGGCAGGCCCTTGGGAGGCGAGCGGGCACCCCCATCCGCATCCCCATCGAGCCGCTGCGGGCCGCGCTGGCGGTGGTGGGCGCGCTCACCCGCGGGAAGGCCCCCGTATCGGCCGCGCAGCTCGCGATGTTCGAGCAGGATGGGGTGGCGGCCGAGCACCCCTTCGTGGCGGCGCGCGCCGCGGGCTTCTCCGGCCTCGACGAGACGCTGACGCGCAG
>JBFIOX010000039.1:0-12627 GCA_041610455.1 Gemmatimonadota bacterium | reverse complement strand
GGACGGGGACCTCGTGCACGTAAAACGAAGTGTGATCGCTCGGTCCGAAGCCGCTCTCCTCGAACGCCAGCGGGATGGCCAGCTCCGCGTTGGCCGCTGGCACGATCTCCTGCCACTCCGGGGCTGTGCCCATCCCGTACACGATGAGGGCGTCGTCCTCGAGGCGGCCGACCATGTCCAGGTTGAGCATGGCCACCGTGTGCGCGAGCGGAACGGCGGGGTTCCCGGCATAGTGGGCCGATCCGATCAGCCCCAGCTCCTCGCCCGTGAAGGCGATGAACAGCACCGAGCGCGCCGGCGCGGGCCCGCTCGCGAGAAGCCGCGCGGCCTCGAGCAGGGCGGCGACCCCGGAGGCGTTGTCGTCCGCCCCGTTGTGGATCTCGCCGGGCTCGCCGGTGCTCCCGAACTCGCCGTGCCCGAGGTGGTCGTAGTGGGCGCCCACAACGACCGCCGAGCCACGCAGCTCGGGATCGGCGCCCGGCAGCAGGGCCAGCACGTTGCGCCCCTCGGCGGCGGGGGCGTGCGGGTTCACCGCGCTGGCCACCCTCACGTGCTGGAAGTATCCGTCTTCGCCGGCCGGCCGCAGGCCCAGGGCCTCGAAGGCGCGCGCGATGTAGTCCGCCGCGCAGGCCTCGCCGGGACTGCCCGCGAGCCGTCCCTCAAGCGCGTCGTCGGCCAGGTAGCGCACCGTCGCCATGGGTGCCTCGAGACCGGCGGGCGGCGCCGGACAGGACACGACGGCGCCCGCGTGCTCCCCATGCGGGGCGGATTGCTGGCCCGCCAGCGGCCCGCCCGTCAGCGTCAACGCCGCGGCCACGGCCAACGCGGACCTGGAACGCCGCTTCGCTCGGTTCGTCATGCGATCGTCTCGTCTATGCTTCATCTCTTCCACTCTTGAGTTCCCTTCCGTGTCGGTCATGCGTCGGCATTGCGGGTCGTCAGGCACCCGCTAGTGCCGACGGTGACATGTCGGCGCCCCCGCTCAGCGCTCGTATTACCGTACCCCGCGCGGCGGGCGACGAGCCAGCCCAGCACGCCGTGCGGCGCCCGGCGGCCGGCATCCTCACGGCGGCGGGATCTGGTCGGACGAGTGACAGATGCCGCACGACATCGTGCTGCGCGCGGCCACGCGATCGGGGTCGAAGCCCGGTCCGTGCGGATTGATCCGCAGGCCCGACTTGGCGCTGTGACAGCGCAGACAGGACGTCTGCTGGTGGCAGCTGGCGCAAGCCTCCAGGCCCTGCCGGGCCGCCCGGCCGTGCTCGAAGAACCAGTTCGGCTGCGCGTCGTGGAACGCGCCCCCGGCGCCGCCGCCGGCGCCGATGGTGGACCCGATGGCGCGGTGACAATCGCGGCAGAACACCTCGGTCGAATGGCAGTCCGAGCAGACGCTCTGCACGGCGAACGCCTCCGCGCCGTGACGCACGAGAAAGTTCTCCGGGTGATAGCCGGGCCGCGGCTCGGGGGGCAGCGTGGCCGGGGGCGCTTCGGCGTGCCGGTACAGCGCCGCCTCCGCGGCGGAGGCGCCGGGCGCGGCGTCGGCTGGAGACGTGGGCGTGGGCGTGCCGGCTGGGGACGAGGGCGCGGGCGTGCGGGGCGCGGTCTCGCTCCGGAGCGCACCTGCCGATGTCGCCGCCGCGGTGCGTCCTGCCGCGGCGTGGCACTCGGCACACTGGTCCTCAACGTGGCACGACGCGCAGCGCGGCAAGTCGGCCGCCACGGCGGCGCCGTGCTGGGTCGCGAAGCCGGCCCCGTGCCCCGGCGGCCGCCGCCACGGCACGACGACGCCCGCGGGCTCGCCGGCCATCGGGGTGGGGAGCGTCGCGATCTCGGCGATGGCCGCCGCGCCGTGACACGAGCGGCAGCTCGGCTCGGCGTGGCAGTTGGCGCACGCTTGCGACCCCGCAACCGCCGCGTCTCCGTGGGCTAAGAACCAGTCGGCGGCGGCGTGGCTCTCCGGCTCCGGCCAGGCCGCCGGCTTGTGGGCGACCAGCTCGGCGATCCGCGCGTCGCCCGGGAGTGCCCCGATGGCGGGCACGCGCTCCGCGTTGAGGTGGCAGCGGGCGCAGCTCTCACGCGCGTGGCACACGGCGCAGCTCTCGAGCTCGGCCCCGCCCGCCGCGGCATGCTCGAAGACGAAGGACGTCGCCCCGTGCGACGGGGGCTCCGGGAACGCGGCGAGGCGCACCGTCGGGAGATCGGGGACCTCGGCCAGCGGGCGGTGACAGTCCCCGCACGCCACATCGACGGCCAGGTGGTCGGGGGCCCGGTGCGCGTGGCAGCCCACGCACGTCGCGGGAGCCGCGCGGTCCACCGCCATGCGGGGTTGCCCCGCCTCCAGCGGGCCGTGGCAGCTGGCGCAGGCCAACGCCGAGTCCCCCGCCTGGGCGACTTCGGACGCGTGCTCCGCGTGAACGAAATCGAGATTGGAGAGCGTGCGCGCCGGGCCTTCCCACGTCACGCGCTCCTCGCGCTCGCCGTCGTGGCAGCGCGCGCAGTCGGCGGGCGCGACCGAGTAGTAGCGCGCCTCGTCGCCCTCCGGGATCCCGCGGTGGCACCCCAGGCAGGTCGGGAACAGCCCGGCGTGCTCCGCGTGCGGAAAGCCGTCCGCCCGCGTCGCGGAGGCGACCACGCCGGCGGCCGTCGCCAGCGCGAGCGCGCCGGCGAGCCAGGCGCGCAACGCGACCGGACGGCGCCCGCCCGGGTCCCTCCCCGCATCGCGCGCGCCCCAACGCCCGGGGCTCATCGCGAACCTCCGGCGTCCCGCGCCGCGGCCGCCGACGAGCGGGCCTCCGGCTCCATTCCGAACCGGTACGACAGACCGCTGTACAGGCGCGCCTGCGTCCAATCCCCGTCGCCGGGGCGCTCGCGCGACTCGATCCGGTACAGGGCCGCGCCGCCGTTCAGCGAGAAATCCCCCAGGCGCAGCGCCCCGTCCATCCCGATTCCCGAGACCAGCTGCTCGTTGAGCCGGAACTCGCCGAACGTCTGGGTGAGCGATCCGCGCACCGAGAGGTACGTGCCGTCTCCGAAGAAGCGCCCGCCCCGCAGGTCGCCCCCGAAGCGGGCCGCCCCGAAGCCTGCCTCGGCCCGGTAGCCGCCCGAGGCGAACCACGCGCCGCGCTGCCAATTCCCATCGGCGAAGACGCGCCAGCCGTCGTCGCGCAGATTGGAGCTCGCCGGCCCCGCGTTCGTCTCCTCGTAGTTGCGGTACGCGCCGCCCACCTGGACTCCGAGACCGAGATCGGCGTGGCTCCAGGCCAGGGCCAGGCGGCCCTCGTTGAATCCGACCGGGCTGAACGCGCCCCAGATCGTCCACAGCTCGAAGAACGGGGACTGATGGCGCGCCTCGGCCACGACTTCGATGCCGGACAGCAGGGGGGCGCTCGCGCGCAGGCGCAGCTCGTTGAGCTGCTCGTACGTCCAGTCGTACTCCGCCGACAGCTCGAGCACCGCGCGGTCGACGAAGGCCCGCGCGTCGAGCGACAGGCGCTCGGAGTACATGGCCAGGCGATCGGTGCGGATCTCTCTCTGGTAGGCGATCCGGCCCGAGGCGATGCGCCCCAGCCGGCCGCCCGCCTCGGCCCCCACGATGAACCCCCGGTCATCGGGCGCCAGCGGGTCGGCCCGCGTCACCAGATCGCCCGAGCGGGGCACGTTGAGTCCCCGGGGCAGGCTCCATCCCCCGTATACCTCGATCCAGAACGGGCTCCAGCCGCGCCACAGCACGGAGGCCCCGTCGAAGTTGTAGTAGCCGAGCCCGTCCGTGCGGTAGATCCGCCCCAGCCGGCCGCGATAGCGCGAGCGATCGTAGTCGACGTAGGCGCTCACGACCTCGAACTCCTGGCTCGACTGGGGCCAGAACTCGTCGCTCCCGTAGCGGCCCCGCAGATGCACGCGGCCGGAGAGCCCCTGCAGGGTGGTCCAACCCGTAGCCAGCAGGTCCTGCGTGGTCACGACGAGCGAGGTCACCTCTCCCGCGCGATACCAGCGGCAGAAGTTGCCCTGCACGCAGGTCACGACGGTGCCGTCGGCAAGCCGTCGACGGAGCCCCTCGCCCGCCACCTCCCCCTCGGGCAGGCTGTCGCGCACCAGCGGGCGGGCCTCGAGGTAGCCGGTCCCGACGCGGACCTCGCCGCGATACCCCTGGGCGAGGAGGAGCGTCGGCGTGAGGCCGAGCGCGCCGATGAGGCCGCTCGCGAGTCCGAGCGCCGCCACGAGGCGTGGAGGCCGACCGGATCTCCCGGTTCGAGCCGGGGCGCGATTCATCGCTCGGGCCTTCGAGGTCGGTCGTGGCCCCCGCCCGCGCCCCACCCGTCGGGCCAGGGGTCACTCAGGATGTGGCATTCGGCGCACGGGCGCGGCACCTCGTGCTCGACCTGCGCCACGTGGCAGGAAAGGCAGAGGTTCCGCTCGTCAGCCATGGCCGCGTAATCGAGTCCCTCCGAGACGTGGCAGCCCGCCGCGCCACACCCGGCCAGCTCGAGGTGCACTTCGGCCGGATGGGCGGTCACCGGCGGCTCCGCGTGACAGGCAACGCATCGGGCACCCGCCCCGTGGTGCTCCACGTGACAGCTCGTGCACTCGCGCTCCACGCGCAGGGCGGCGCCGCCCGTATGGCAGCTCGCACATCCGAGCGTGCGGTGCGGCTCGTGGTCGAAGGTGAGCGAGCGCGTGCGCGGCTCCCCGACCGAGAGCCGGAAGGTGACGAGCCGGCGGGCCGGCTCGGGGATGAGGCGATCGACGTCGTGGCAGCGGCCGCACGTCGCGACGGACGCGCTCTCGTGATGGCATGCGGCGCACCACCCCGAGTTGGTCGGCGAGGTTCGGAGCCCGTTGGCGTGGCAGTCGTTGCAGGCCACCGCCGCGTGACTCTCGTGGCGGAAGCGCTGTGCCTCGGCCGGCTCGACGACCGAGAAGGCGGCGAGACCCAGGCCGAGCAGAAGACCCGCGCGCCGCACGCTCACTGTCCGGCCTCGATTCCGAATTCGGGCACGGCCTCGGTGTATCCGAGCCAGGTCATGAGGAGCATGAACGCGATCACGCCGACCCAGACCCAATTCAACCACTTGCGGCGCGAACCGATCTCCCCCTCCCTCCTTCGGTCCAACCACGGGACCAGCACCAGGATCAGGGCCGCCACGCCGAACCCCAGCACGCCGATCACCTCGCCCTCGATCCCGAGGATGTGGGGGGGCAGGTACTTCAGCGTCTGGAACATGAACATGAAGTACCACTCGGGCTTGATGCCGGCCGGCGCGGGCGCGAACGGATCCGCCTTTTCCCCCAGCTCGGTCGGGAAATAGGCCGCGAGCGCCGCGACGATCGCCAGCGCTCCCAGCCAGCCCACCAGGTCGCGGAGGAGGAAGTTCGGGAGGAACGGGAGCGCGCGGCGAGGGGCGCCCTTCGCCTCCACGCTCGGCGGCACGCTCATCCCGTGCTTCTGCACGAGATACACGTGCAGCGTCAGAAGACCCACGATCAGGGTGGGCAGCACCGCGGCGTGAAACGCGTAGAAGCGTGTCAGCGTCGCCCCGCTCACATCGTCGCCTCCTCGCAGGATCCTGAGCAGTCCCTCACCGACCACCGGGACGACGCCGACGATCTGCGTGCCGACCCGCGTGGCGAAGTAGGCGAGCTGGTTCCAGGGCAGCAGGTAGCCCGTGAACCCGAACGCCAGGGTGACCACCAACAGTCCGGCGCCCGTGAGCCAGGTCAGCTCGCGCGGCGCCCGGTACGCCTTCAGGAACAGCACGCTGAACATGTGCACGAACAGCGTGAAGATCATGAGGTTGGCGGCCCAGTTGTGGATCGACCGGATCAGCCAGCCGAACCGCACCTCGGTCATGATGAACTGGATCGACTCGTAGGCCTCGGTCGCGCTCGGGCGGTAGTAGAAGAGCAAAAGGATGCCGGTCCCGACCTGCACGATGAAGAGGAAGAGCGTCATCCCGCCCAGGTAGTACCAGATCGTGTGCTTGTGGACGGGAACCGCCTTCTTGCGCGCCACGCGCTCGAAGTCGGCCAACCCGAACCGACTGTCGAGCCACTTCCAGAGACGACCGCGCGACGGCTCGGGTGAGGCCATCAGACGATCTTCGAGACCACGATCTGGTCGGCCTGCTCGACGACCGAGTAGCGCTGCAGCGGCCGCGGGGGCGGGCCCTGCACGTTGACCCCGTTGAGGTCGTAGTGGCCGTTGTGGCACGCGCACCAGATGCGGCTGATGTCCTCTCGGTACTGCACGATGCAGTCGAGATGCGTGCACATGCCATCGAACGCCCTCAGCTCGCCCGCCGGGGTCCGGATGATGATTCCCGGGCGCGTTCCGAAGCGGAAGACCTGCCCCGTGTTGGGCGCGATCTCCCGGGGCGCCATCGGGAGCGTGACCTGCGACGTCTCCGACTCCTCGACTTCGGGCGGATCGAGATAGCGCGCGATGGGATAGAGGACCGAGATCGAGACGGCTCCCGCGCCGGTGCCCAACAGCCAGTTGAGGAAGCGGCGGCGCACGGGGACCTTGTCCTGCGCGGACCCTGCCTCTCCGTTCGGTCCTCTTTCGATCGCGGGGCGCTCGTCTCGCTCGCTCATCGGTCCTCCAGTTCTCGAATCTTCACCAACAGCCCCAGCATCAGCGCCAGGATCACCACCGCGGACACCGCGAGCCCCAGACGCCGAACGCCGAGCTCCGCGAAGGCGCCCTCCCCCGCCTGGTAGCCGGCCGTGGCGGCCTCGAGTCCCTCGTCGATCTTGGCCTGGAGCGAATCGAGGTTGGCCGTGTGAAGGATGGCGCGCGCACCCACGATCGCGTTCTGGACCCCCGCGAGCTCGAAGCGGGGGACGCCGACCGGCATGCCCGCGTGCTCGGCCGCCAGGAGGATCGAGTCGCTCCGGTGGTGCTCGCGCAGGAGCGAGTCGACCAGCGTCAGCATGCGACCGGCGACGCGACCTCCCTCATCCGACTCGCTGTGACACCCGGACGCCGCGCAGGTGCTGCGGTCCCCGAGGCCGAGGAGCTGGTCGTCGGCTAGCTCGATCGCGTGGTTGCCGTGGCACGTCGCGCAACCGGGCCGCTCGAGCCCGACGAACACGCTGTCGTGGGGGCTCGCGGCGAAGTACTCGCCGATCTGAAAATGGCATTCTCCGCACACGCGACCCACCGACGTATAGCCCGGCGGAACGGCCCCGTGGTTTCCGTGGCAGTCGTTGCACACGGGCGCCGAGAGATCTCCCCCATCCTCGAGCGCGGTCCAGTGGACGCTCGACTTGAACTCGTCGACCTGATCGGTGTCGATGTCGTACGGGGCCATGTGGTCGGGATCCGCGTGACACGAGCCGCAGCGGTCGGGGATGTTCGCCGGGTAGGTGGGCGAGTCGGGCTCGTCCGGCGACTGGATGCGGTGCGCCGAGTGGCAGTCGACGCAGGTGGCCACCCGGCCGTCCCCGCGGCGGAGCAGCTGCCCGTGCCGGGAGGTGAAGTACACCTCGACCTGGTCGACCCGGATGTCGGGGTCGTAGAGCCGCATGAACTCCTGGTTCGAGTGGCAGCGACCGCACAGCGCGGGGATCCGCTCGCGCGCCGGCCGGGACAGCATGCCGGCGTGCGCCGTTGACTCGTCGGCCGCGCGCGCATCCCCGCCGTGGCACCCCGAACAGGCCAGGCCGGCCGCGCGGTGCGCGTCCGCTTCCCATTCGGTCGCGGGCTCGACGAGGCTCGGCTCCGCGAGGGTCGCGTGGCACGCGTAGCATTCCCCACCCGCACCCTGCCCGAGCAGCGGCACCGCCGGCGACACGGCCATCCATCCCGAGGCGATCAGCGCGACCCGTCCCAGGTGAGCGACGGCGGGGCTGCGCCGGAAGCCGCCCCGGCGACCGTCCCTCCAGTCGATCATCGGCGCCCCCCTCCGCCGGGCTCCGGCACGAGGTGGCAGTTCGTGCAGGGCTCGGCCGGCTCGTGGCGGATCATGTCCTGGTGGCAGGAGGTGCAGAACTGCCGGGTCCGCGCCATGCGGTCGAAGCGCCGCTCGGTGTGGCAGCCGGAGCCGGTGCACCCGTCGGTGTGGACCGCGGCCGTATGCGCGTCGGCGCGGTGCTCCTCGTGACAGTCCGCGCACGCGCTGGTCGCCGACTGGCGATGGTGGTCTTCGTGGCAGGCCGAGCACGCGGCCTGGACCGTCTGCCGGATGCCTCCGCCGTGGCAGTCGACGCAGCGCAGATCGGCGTGCTCGTCGTGGTCGAACGGCAGGGCGCGCAGACGTTGGCTCGCACCGACGCTCATGCGCAGCGTGCTCGAGACCTGGCGCACCCGCCCCAGTTGGGAGGGGGTGTGGCAGTCGCCGCACCCCTGCGCCGCCGCCGTGCGCGTGGAGTGGTGGCACGAAAAGCAATCGCTCTGCGTGCGCACCGTGACCTCGCCGTGCCGGTTCCGATTCGAATGGCACGCGGTGCACTCGACCGTCGGGTGATCCGCGTGCCGGAACGCCTGCTGCAACCTCACCGGCGCTTCGGCGCTCGGGGGGAGCGGGTGTCCCTCCGCCCAAGGCCCCCGCGCGTCGGCTCTCTCGGTCATTCGCGTCGGCGTCGAGCTGGCCGTCCGAGGCTCGGATCGCGCCACGGCCAGGTGCCGAAACGTCGGCCCCGTGGGCCCCAGCGCGGCGGCCCCCACCCGGCCGCCCCCTCCCCGGGTCGCCGTGCGCCCGGGAATGTCCGCATGGCAGGCCGCACAATCGTCGCCATCGCGCGTCCAGATGTGCGGCTGGTGGCACCCCGTGCAGTTCTCGGTGACCTCGGGGCTCAACCCGATGTGGAAGGTGCTCAAGGTGTCGGGGCGGGCGTGGCAGCCGCCCGCGGTGCACGACACGAGGGCCACCTCGGGCCGATCCTGCTCGTGTGGGTTGTGACAGGCCCCGCAGCGTGCGTCGTGCGGGTCGAGCAGCGGGTCGTACCCGGCCCACAGATCCGCCATCTCGTGACAGGAGGTGCACTGCGCCAGGCCCGGGCTCAGCATCCCGGCCGCGGAGTCGATCGCCGTCGGGACCACCCGGTCGGCCGTGAACTCGTGGCACGTGAGACAGTGGAACCCGGTCTCCTCCGTCATCGCCCCCAGCACGATCCGGGTCTCTTCCTGCGCGTGGCAGCCCGACTGGGCGCAGGTCGCATCGGCGGGCCTGAACTGGTGCACTTCCTGCCCGTGGCAGGTCACGCACTGCACATCGGCGAGCGCGCTCGAGTCCGACTGCAGATGCGCCACGTGTCCCGCCGTGGCCGCGATCTGGGCCCAATTGTCGGCCGGGTCGTCGGCGATATGGCACTGGGCGCAGATCTCGGAAGGAACGGGCGAGTGCTCGCCGATTTCCTCGGGACGGTCTCGGACCCACAGGTGGAGCTGCCGCATGCTGGCGAAGATCGACTGGCGGTGACAGTCGTGACAGCTCAGGTCGGCATGCCCGCTCTGCGTGAACCGCAGGTAGGCGTCGCCCATGACGTGGCAGCCCGTGCAGAAGTCGTTGTCGTGCTGCATGTAGTTCCAGCTCACGCGGCTCGCCGCCGACACGACGACGAGCACGGCGAGGGCGAGCGACACGAATCCGACCTGCCACGGGCGGGGCAACGTGCGGAACCAGGCGAGGATCTCCAGGCGCCTCCGGACGGCCCACACGAGGAGGGCGATGGCGACGAGCCCGCCGACGATACCGCCCGCCATCTGGATCCCCTGAGACACGCTGAAGAACGCGCGGAGAAAGGGCGCGACGCCGCCCGGAAGATCGACCTCCGGCAGCTGTTCCGGGATCTCTTGCAGGGCCAAGAGCGCTGTCACGGCTGGTCGGTTCTCCCGGATCGTGAGAGCAACGCGGCGCCGCTCAGGTCTACACTACGGCGTATGACCGGATCAAAAAAGAGCCGGGCGGCGAACGCCGCCCGGCTGACTGGGTGCGGGTAAGATCGGCCTCAATTTCGCAACCGGTCGAGATCCTCCAGCCGCCGCTTGATCTCGGCCGGCGCGATGTTCGGGCTGATCCCGTAGTCGTCTTCCACGGCCTGGATGCTCGCCAGGAGAAGCGCAGTGACCATGAAGGGATTGTGCACGGGCGAGCTCCTGATCTCGGCCAGCCGCTGATTGAACAGGGCCCCCTCCGCCGTCGTGTAGATCCCGTCGTTGCGATCGAACTCGCTCGAAGGCACCTGCGCGAGCTGACCCGCCAGATCAGCGATCAGACGATTCACGTCGGTGAAGCGCGTCTGGTAGGCGCTCCGCACCGCGGTCGCGTCCCCGTGGCAGCCGCTCCCCGTGCAGGATGCCCACGAGCGCTCGGTGAGCGCACAGTCGCTCGCCCCGGTGGGAACGCCCTGCGCGTCCACGCACGGGATCGGCTCGAAGCTGTGGCCGGTCGCGTTGAACACGAAGCTGCCGGTCAGATCGGTGACCTCGCGTGGGCTCACGTGGCAGGTCGCGCACAGCCGGGGGTTGGCGCTCGACCCGTGCGAGCCGCGGATGCCGTTCAGGTCGAAGCCCGGCGGCTGCCAACCGACCTCCTCGCCCAGGAGCAAGGGGCCCTGTGGCGAATGCGGCCCGCGCTGCGGCGCCTCCAGCTCGGGCACGGCCCGCTTCTGGTGGCATTTCATGCACAGGTTCTGGTTCACGTCCGGCACGCTGATCGAGAAGCGGAGCTGTTTTGGATTCCGCGCGTTGTGCGGGTCGTGGCAGACCGCGCACACGATCGGCTGCAGCTCGGAGCCGGTCTTCTCGATGTAGTCGACGTTCTCGCCGAACGCGACCAGCGCCTGGCGCCCTTCGTGACAGGAGTTGCAGCCGTCCCGCCCTCGGATGCTCTCGCGCCCCGCGAAGCCGTGCCGCGACTCCACCCATTCATCCAGGAAGGGGTGGTGGGCCCCGGAATGGCACTCGCCGCAGCCGTTCGTCAGATCCACGTTCACGGCGACCGAGGCCAGGGGCTGCGAGGCCTCGGGGTTGGAGACGTGCCCGGCCCCGGGTCCGTGACAGCTCTCGCACTGCACGTCCTCGTATCGCGCGTCGGCGGTCGCGGCCCACGCGACGGCGCCCTCGGCGGCATTGCCCCGCTCGCTGACCGAGTGACAGCCCTCGCACGAGGCCTGGGCGTTCGCGTTCGCCTGCAACGTGCTCCAGGCGCTCGCGTGCTTCGTGTTCTTCCACTCGCTCTGAGTCCCGATGTGGCAGTTGCCGCACACGGTGAAGCTGGCGGCCCGCGCGTCGGCGGTGCCGTAGCCCAGGAAGCCGGCCGCGTTGGCCGGCGGGTCCTCGAAGAACGGCCGCTCGACGAACACCGTCTCCTTGTCGGTACAGGCGGTCAGCGCGACCGCCGCCAAGAACGAAAACACCGTGCAGGAAATCCGCGAGCCCGACGCATTCGCCCGCATCGTCGCCTCCGTGCTTTCGCGTGCGGTAAGGGGATGGGCCAAAGTGTCCCTGCCTTCTTGCTCGATTTGGGGCGAGAAGTCCCCGCGCGAGTCGGATCGTCTCGTGCGCGAACCGTCTAAGTGTATATTCCGCATGAGGATATCGCCGTTCTCGACTTTCCGGCAAGGACCGTGTTTACGGGATGATGGTGCGGGTTTCGTTCCGCTCGGGCCACAGGCCAGCGGCCGGATTTCAGACGGTCGGACGGCGGCGCCGCGGAGGGGGCACGTCCAGGGCCGGGGCGGTTGGCGGCCCGGCCCCCCGACACCTATTCATCAGGGACCCGCTGGACGAAGACACACGCGGGTCGGGCGACCGACCCGGGAGAGAGATATGCCGATCGTGAAGACGAACCGCCTGTGGCTCCTGGCCGGCATCGGGGCCATCGGAGGCGCCATCGCCCTGCTGGCCGCGGGGGGCCTGAGCGAGAACATGGTGTTCTTCCTCACCCCGACGGAGCTCGAGGCCAAGACCCCCGACGTATACGGAGCGCCGGTGCGGCTTGGGGGGCAGGTGAAGCCCGCCAGCGTGCGCTGGGATCCCGAGACGCGCGAGCTCCGGTTCGTGATCCGCGATGACGGGGCCGAGGTCGCGGTCCAGAGCACGGGGGCGCCCCCCCAGATGTTCGGGGACGGGATCGGGGTCGTGCTCGAGGGCACCTACGGGACCGATCGGGTGTTCCGCTCGACGAACGTGATGGTGAAGCACTCGAACGAGTACCAACCCCCGGAGCACGGCGCCGACCCGCGCGAGACCTACAAGTCGCTCATGGAGGAGGGATCCTGAGCGCCATGCTTGGGGGACCGCGGCCCCGACGCCCGAAGGCCGACCGGATGAGACCGACCGACCCGAGCCCGTCGGGACCGGGCCGCTCGTGCTGAGCACGCTCGGCTATGCCTCGGTGATCGCGGCGCTCCTGGGCGCGGCGATCATGGCCGTGGCCGGCTATCAGGCCGGATTGACCCGGCGCGGCAACGAGACCGCCGCGGCGATCGCGCGGGGCGCGGCCTACTTCGCCTTTCTCGGCATGACCGCGGGCATGGTGGTCATGGAGGTCGCGCTCCTCACGCACGACTTCAGCGTCGAGTACGTGGCCCGCGTGGGAAGCCGCGAGACCCCCACCTACTACACGGCGATCTCGCTCTGGAGCAGCCTGGAAGGGTCCATCCTCTTCTGGGGCTGGATCCTGG
>JBFIOX010000038.1:0-12711 GCA_041610455.1 Gemmatimonadota bacterium | reverse complement strand
GGCTCCCGACCGTCCGCGCGGCCCAGCGGCGGCAGCGGATCCCGGCCCTCGGCCAGGCCCGACAACTCCGGCCGCTCGCGGCCGGCCGCGCGCTCGAGCGGGGGCCGACGCGGATCGTCCGGGAACTGACGCGACGAAGGCCCGACCGCCCGGCGCCGCGCGCCGGGCCGGTCGCCGAGCCGGTACCGCGCGGGCGCCGACCGCCCCCACGGCCCCCGGCCCGCTTCAACCCCAGATGTCGGGATCGCGCCGCATTTCGGCTTCCGGATCGACCCCCAAGGCCTCCGCCAACCGCACGTAGTAGTTGAAGAACCCGATCACCTGGACCGCGGTGAGGATCTCCGCGTCGGTCCAGCCGTGCGCCCGCAGCTTCTCGATCTCCCCGGGTCCCGATTCCCGCGGCGCCAGGGTCACCTGCACCGCGAAATCCATCAGGGCGCGGGTCTTCCCGTCGAGACCGGCCTCGCGGTAGTCGCGCTTGACTCGGCGGGCCAGTTCCTCATCGCCCGTGACTTCACGGAGATCCTCCCCGTGGGCCTCCGTTCAGTAGAAGCAGTCCAGGGCGCGCGACGTCACGGTGGCCAACATCTCGCGGGTCGCCCGATCCAGCGGCCCGCGACCCATCATGAGCGTCTTGTACAGCCGCAGCGAAGCGCGCATGACGGGGACGTTGAGGCTCTGGATGCGGACCACGTTGAACACGTGTCCCGCTCGCTCGACCGCGGCACGGTACTCGCGCGCGAGGAGCCCCGTGGCTTCCTCGGGTGGGACGGTCTCGATGTACGGCATGGCCGAAGAGCCCTCTCTGTTCTGACCGGTGGACGCTACACGGGTCGCCTTCCGCGGGGCGATCCGCAACCTTGGTCCGCGATCGGGTGCCGGACCATCCCCGCGCGCAGGCGGTGCAGGCATGAGCGAAGCGAGGTCGACCAGGGCGACGGCGTCGCGTCCGACCAGGTGGGGGTCCGGTCTCGTCGCGCTCGGCCTCGGCGTCTCGGCGGTGGTCGGCATGCAGCGCGCCGTGTCGAGCCAGTTCCACGACGATGGGATCTACCTGGCGACGGCGGAGTCGATCGCCACCGGCCAGGGCTATCGGCACGCGAGCCTGCCGACGACGCCGGCCCAGACCAAGTACCCGCCGCTGTACTCGCTCGTCCTCGCGGGCGTGTGGCGCATCGCGCCCGAATCGCCGGCCAACATCCCGTGGCTCAAGGGCACGAGCGTGGCGTCGTTGATCCTCGTGGTGCTCCTGGCGGCGGTCCTGGGGCGGCAGGTGTTGGGACCGGGCCTGGGACCGCCCCTCCTGGCCCTCCTGGTGGGCGCGAGCCCCCTGGTGTTCCCGTTCACGGACTACGCCCTCACCGAGCTGCCGTTCCTGGCGCTGTGCCTCGCCGCGCTGGTCCTCGCGCCGGGTCGGGACGGAGACGCCTCCAGCGGCAGGGCCATCGGGCTCGGGGTCGTGTGCGGCCTCGCCCTCCTCGTCCGACAGGCCGCGTTGCCCCTCGTGGGGGCCGGGGTGCTGTGCTTCGCGCTCAGACGCCGGTGGCGCTCGCTCGCGCTCTTCGTCGCGACCGCGGCGGCCTTTCTCGCACCCTGGCTCGCGTTCAAGGCGGCGCACGGGGCCGCAGTCTCGAACCCGCTCCTGGCCTACTACACGGCCTACGAGCCCTCGGTCGTCGAGCTGGCGCTCGGCGACCCGGCCCTGGGACTCCAGATCCTGCTCGCCAACGTGTACTACCTGTGGACGGCGCTCGACCTGGCCCTCTATCTCACCTACGTCCCGGCCGCCCGCATCCTCGTCTACCCGGTCCTGCTGATCGGGCTGTGGCGCCTGTTCCGACGGCCGCAGGCGTTTCTGCCGGCCTTCGCCATCCTCTACACGCTCCTCGTGCTCCTCTGGCCCTGGCACCCGGCGCGGTATGCGATCCCCCTCGCCCCCATCCTGCCGCTCGCCGTGTTGGTGGGGACCCGCGCGCTGGCGCGGCGACTCGCTCCCGAATCGTCCCGGTCCACCGGGGAGCGCCGGGCCCGCGCTGCGCTCCCCTGGCTCCCCGCGTTGCTGCTGGTGCTGATGGCCGGCGGTTGGCTGTCGACATTCGTCAGACAGGTCCCCGGCACCACGCGAATGGCTTTCCTGGCACGGCTCCCGTACGACTGGCGCGGGTTCGAGGAGACGGCCGCCTGGATCGGGGCCAACACCGCTCCGGACGCGGTCCTGGCCACGGCCTACGATCCGCTCTACTACCTGCGGACGGGGCGCCGGGGGGTACGTCCCTGGCTACACCGACCGTGGACGTATTTTTATCCGGTGGGGGACCCCACGCCCGATCTCGGGACGGCCGAGGAGATCCAGCCGGCGCTCGAGGAGCTCGGCGTCACCCACTTGTTGGTCGATCCGCTGGATGGTTACCTGGAGGCCGAGGCCGCCTTCGAGCTGTTCCGCGACCTCCTGGCGAGCTACGATGCGCCGCGGTATTCGGATCCGCCCCGGCTGGTGTTCGTGAGCTCCGATTCGCTGCACCGCGTGTACGAGCTGCCGCGCACGCGGGTGGACGAAACCGGGGGGGCCGGGCCACCGTAGTCGGGCTCCCGTGACGGGCGGGCCATCCGGGGACAACCTCGCACGACGGAGAATCGATGTCGCGAATCGCGCGTTCCGCCCTCGTGGCGGCCCTGGCGCTCACGTCTTTCGGTACGGTTGCCGCCACGGGCCAGGCGAAGATGGCCGAGGGGGTGTGGACGGGGACGGTCTTTCCTCCGGGGGACGACATGGTCGATCTCGAGTACCACGTCGCTTACGGCGAAGAGGGCCTCGAGCTGACCCTCGAGCCCCCCGTCGAGCTGGGCGTCGGCACGCTGGTGGCCGGAGACGTGGCGTTCTCGGGCGAGGTCCTCTCCTTCACGCTACAGGTCGGGGAAACGGTGAGCTGCGAGCTCTACATGCAGGAGGACGGGCACCTCGAGGGAGAGTGTTTGGGCGCGACCGGAGAGGCGGCGATCATGACCATGTTCCCGCCATCCTGAGGCGCTCAGCGCAGCAAGAAGCCTTCACGCCACGGATCCGACGGGTCGATCACGAACTCGTGACGGCCGGTGATGAAGGCGCGCCCGCCCACCTCGGGAATCACGGCGCGATGCGGACCAACCGCGCTCAGGGCGTCGATGCGGCCGCTGAACCGGCTGCCGATGAGGCTCTCGACGACGATCTCCTCGTCGGAGCGCAGAGCGCCTCGGGCGTGGAGGATGGCGAGTCGCCCGCTCACCGCCGTGCCGGTGGGGCTGCGGTCCACCTCACCGTCGGCGAACACGCACACGTGTCGTGAGTGGCGGGTCTCATCCGCGAGAGGCGGTCCCACGAACACCGTCCCGTACAGGAACCCGAGGTCGTCCGCCTCGGGATGGGTCACCTCGCGTGACTCCGACACCGCCCCCTTGATCGCGCGTCCCGCCGCGACGATCTCCTCCACCCGCGCACCCACCAGCGGCAGACCGAGGTCCTCGGCGGAGACGAAGGCGTAGAAGGCGCCCCCGTACGCCAGGTCGTACCGCACGCTCCCCAGACCGGGCACGTCGACCCGCTCATCGAGCCCCGCGACGAAGGACGGCACGTTGAGGAAGCGCACCTCGGAAACCCGGGGGCCATCCAGGCGCGCGGTGACGCGGACGAGCCCGGCGGGCGTGTCGATGGCGAAGCGGGTCTCCGGCTCCCGACGGGGCACCAGACCCGCTTCGACCGCGACGGTGCTCACGGCGATGATCCCGTGCCCGCACATGGTAGAGAACCCCGCGTTGTGCATGAAGAGGACGGCGAAGCTCGCTTCCGGCGTCACGGGCGGCATGAGGAGGCAACCGTACATGTCGGCGTGCCCCCGCGGCTCCCACATGAGCGCCGTCCGGAAGGAGTCGGCCCTCGCCCGCGCGTCGCGCCGGCGCGCGAGGACCGATCGTCCGCGCGGCTGCGGGAACCCGCCCACGATGACGCGAAGGGGCTCCCCCTCGGCGTGCGCGTCGACCGTCTCGATCCTCGCATGGTCAGCGCGCGGGCTCCAGGATAGCGGACGCATGGTGTGCTCCTCGGGGTGCGCTGTTTGGTTTCTCCGACGTAGCGTATCGTGGTGCGTCGACGTGACGAAACCGCCGCGGCGCGCGGATATCGGGAGGCATGGATGAAGCCGAGAGCCCTGGTCGCCGAGCTGATGGGCACGTTCGCCCTCACTCTGGCCGTGATCGTGTCGATCAACAACCCCGACTTCCCGGTGTCCACGCCGGTGATCGCGGGGCTGACGCTGGGCTGCTTGGTGTACACGATCGGGCCGGTCTCGGGGTGCCACATCAACCCGGCCGTGACGATCGGCCTGCTCTCGATCGGGCGGGTCGAGATCTCGGACGCGGCGGCCTACATCCTCGTCCAGTTCGGGGGGGCCGGCCTCGCCATGATGGTGGGGAACGTGTTCTTCCCGATGCCCGCGGAAGTGATGAGCGGGGGGGATGCGTTGACGGGGTTCGCCGAGATGTTCGGCGCCGCGGTCTTCGTGTTCGGGATCGCGGCGGTCGTGATCGGAAGGGCGCCCGCCGTGACGAGCGGGCTCATCATCGGGAGCTCGCTGGTCGTGGGCATCTCCCTGGCCGCGCACCGGGGCAACGGCGTGCTCAATCCGGCCGTGGCGCTCGCCGTCGGATCGTTCTCACACCCCTACCTGTGGGGGCCCGTAACGGGCGCCATCGTGGGAGCCACGCTGTGCAGCGGGCTGGCCGAGCCCGACGACTGAGCGGCCGGTCCGCGTCTCGGGGCGCTCGCCACCTGTACGGCGCCCGCGCGGCACGAGCGGAAGACCTACCGCCCCGCCCCGGAGACCCGGCGGCGGGTTCTCAGGACCCCGGGATCGCCGTCCCCATGCCGCTCGCCAGCTCCCAAGCGGGCGTGCCCGGGATGGGATCGATCTCGTGCCACCCCATGACGATGCCGGGGTGACCGACTTTGGCCGAGTACGCGGTGCCGTCGGCACAAATGACGTACATGCGATCCGCCTTCTCGTGAAGCACGATGCCAACCGGCCTGCGCTCGTTCATCGCTCATCCTCCCTCGTGCCGGCGCCCCGAAGCTCGGGGGCGCGAGCGTGCCCGACCCACCCGACGCCCCGTCATTCCAGGGCGTGACGCGGCTCTCGCCGGACCGGCGGGTGACGGTCCGGGCGCGTCTATCCGCGCCCCTCGGTTGCATTTCGCGGGCCAGGTCGGTCAGCGGGCGTAGTGCTCCGCGCCCATGAAGTGCAGCGACACGTACGTCTCGTCCCCCACCACCCACGAATCGTGAGGCTGCGGCGGAATGTAGAAGAGCTCGCCCGCATGCAGCTCGATGACGCGCCCGTCCTCGAACGCGGCCGTGGCGGTCCCCTCGAGGACCAAGCCCACGTGCTCGACGGTGCACAGGGGCGCGCCGGCGGCCACGTGCTCGGACCAGCGCCAGCCGGGCTCGTACGTGGCGCGTCCGATCGTGAGTCCGCCGATGTGGACGATCTCGAACCGTCCATGCTCGAACTCGCGGAGCTCGTCCGGGGCTTCGAATCGCTTGAGGATGACGTCGAGCACGGCTCGCTCCCGCGTCAGGGGTGCCAGCGGCGTCGGCCGGTCGCCGCCGCGACGCGCGCCGGCGGGCCGGATCGGGGTTCAGCTGGGGGCGTCGGTCGCCTCGACCCCGTTCCCCTCCGCCGCCGCCCGGAAGATCGGGCTCTTCCGCATGGAGAGCCGATCCCCTCCGCTCGTGTACTCCACCACCCAGCGGTAATAGAGGTGCTTCGCGCGCACGAGCCGACCCGGCACGCTCGCCTTCAGCGCGCGCCGTTCGGGGGCGCCGGCCGCGTCGGTCGCCGCCGCCGTGGCGGCCGAGGGTGTCACGGCCTCCTCCATCTCCGCCTGGCGGACCTGGGCTCCCACGAGCTCGCCTCCCCCATCGACCGGA
Organism: Gemmatimonadota bacterium; assembly: GCA_041610455.1. Taxonomy (GTDB): domain Bacteria; phylum Gemmatimonadota; class Gemmatimonadetes; order Palauibacterales; family Palauibacteraceae; genus Palauibacter. Next base: position 6,752 of record JBFIOX010000038.1, on the reverse strand, counting down.
GGGTCCGCGTCGGGCTCCACCGGCACGAACTCGATGCGGGTGCTCGTCACCTCGTACGCGTTGCCGAGCCGGAACGACGTGTGCAGGGTGAGCGTTCCCCGCGCCAGACGCGACCGGCTGACGTCGAACTCCGCGGCCCGGTAGGTGTCGACCAGGCGGCGCTGCTGCCCTTGATCGCACGCCGCGAGCGCCACCACGGCCGCCAGCGCGCCCAGGGCCAGACCGCGCGGCCGCGCGGCGGCGCCACCCCCGTCGACCCTTCGGAATCGCGACGCCGATCGCGCGCGAAACATCTCCGTCATCGAGGCTCCCAATCCGTGATTCGCGCCCCCCGCGGGGCGCTCTTCGCGGACTGATATCCCCTACGGCGTCGCAGGATCCCGCTAGCGGTACTTCTCCATCAGGTCGGCCAGCGCCCCGGCCCCGGGGCACAGCTCCTCGAAGGGGAGATCGGCGAGGGACGCGTCGACCGTGCCGAGCACGTCGTGATGGTCGCGGGACTCGGGGTCGATGAAGAGCAGCCCCGTCACCACTTCGCCGGCGGCCTGGTGCTCGCGCACGTACGCGTACGCGCGATCGCGGTCGGTCGGATCGTACTCGGCCGCCGCCTTGCGGAACCGGACCACGCTCCCGTCGTGCATGCGCACGTCCCTCGTCGCGCCGGCCGACATCGAGGTCGTGATCTCCTCGGCCTCGGGCACGAAATCGCTCGGCGCCAGGAACGCCGCCTCGCTCGCCTCCAGGTAGTGCTCGCGCGTGTAGGCGTAGCTCTTGGTCGAGCCGGAGTGGTCGTTGAAGGTGACGCAGGGCGAGATGACGTCCACCATCGCGAGCCCCGGATGCCGGATGCCCGCCTTGAGGATGGGGACGAGCTGCTCCTTGTCGCCCGAGAAGCCGCGCGCCACGAACGTGGCGCCGATGGCCAGCGAGAGGAGGACCGGATCGATGGGCGGCTGCTGGTTGGGGACGCCGCGCTTCGACTTCGATCCCACGTCGGCCGATGCGGAGAACTGGCCCTTGGTCAGCCCGTACACGCCGTTGTTCTCGATCAGGTAGAGCAGGTTCAGATTGCGCCGGATGGCGTGACACATCTGGCCGAGGCCGATCGAGAGCGAGTCTCCGTCACCCGAGATGCCGATGTACACCAGATCGCGGTTCGCCGCGTTCGCGCCCGTGGCGATGGAGGGCATGCGCCCGTGCACGGAATTGAACCCGTGAGACTCGGACATGAAGTAGGCCGGCGTCTTGGACGAGCACCCGATCCCGCTCAGCTTGCCGGCCCGGTGCGGCGGAATCGCCAGTTCCCACACCGCCTCGATGAGCGCGGCGGTGATCGAGTCGTGCCCGCACCCGGCGCACAGGGTCGAGATCCGACCCTCGTAGTCGCGCCGCGTCAGGCCCAGGGCGTTCTTCTTGAGGCCCGGGTGGAGCACGCGCGGCTTCGCGATATAGGTCATGTGCCGACTCCCTCCGCCTGCGCCGCCGCCGCGAGACCGAGATGCTCGCGCACGCCCGTGGTCACGTGGTGGGCGCTCATGGGAAGTCCCCCGTAGTACAGGACGGACGCCAGGCGGTCCTTGTCGACCGGCGTCTCGAGGGTGAGCAGCGACCGGAGCTGCGCATCGCGGTTCTGCTCGACGACCAGGTTGAGCTCGTGCGCTTCCAGGAACTGTGTCACGCTTTCGGCGAAGGGGAAGCCCCGGATCCGCATGTAGTCGAAGCGGTGTCCCTCCGCCTCCAGCTCTTCGAGCGCCTCGCGCACCGCTCCGTCGCAACCGCCCACGGTGACGAGAGCGAAGCGGGCGTCGGGCCGCGAGCGGATCTCGGGCGCCGGAACGGCCTCGGCCGCCCCGTCGATCTTGTCGCGCAGCCGGTCCACCACCTCCAGGTACTCGTCGGAATCCTCTGTGTAGGTGCCGTACTTGGTGTGACCAGAGCCCCGCGTGAAATAGGCCCCCCTGGGGTGCTCCCCGGGGAGGGTCCGGTAGGGGATCCCATCGCCGTCCACGTCCAGATAGCGATAGAACGCCTCCATCTTCTCCAGGTCGGCCGCGCGCAGCACCTTGCCCCGATCGGGCCGGTACGCGTCGTCCCACGCGAGCTTCGGAACCACCCAGTCGTTCATGCCGATGTCGAGGTCGGAGAGCACGAACACCGGCGTCTGGTACCGCTCCGAGAGGTCGAAGGCCTGCACCGCGAACTCGAAACACTCCTTCGGGTCCCTGGGATACAGGCAGATGTGCTTGGTGTCCCCGTGCGAGGCGTAGGCGCACAGCATGATGTCGCCCTGCTGGGTCCGGGTCGGCATGCCGGTCGACGGACCGACACGCTCGATGTCGAAGAACACCGAGGGGACCTCGGCGTAATAGGCCAGCCCGATGAACTCGCCCATGAGCGAGATGCCCGCGCCGCTGGTGGACGTGAAGGAGCGCGCGCCCGCCCAGCCCGCGCCGATCGTGATCCCGGCCGCCGCCAGCTCGTCCTCGGCCTGGATGATGGCGCACTTCTCCCGCCCGGATTCCTGATCGACGCGGAGGCGCTTGCTGAACGCGGTGAACGCGTCGATCAACGACGTCGAAGGGGTGATGGGATACCAGGCCGCCACCGTCGCCCCGGCGTACACGCACCCCAGCGCCGCCGCCGTGTTGCCGTCGATCAGGATGGCGTCGTCGTTGGCCCGCATGCGCTCGAGCCGGATGGGCAGCGGGCAATCGAAGTGTCGCGTGGCGAATCCGTGCCCCATCTCGATGGCGGTGAAGTTCGAGTCGAGCAGGTGTTTCTTCCGCTTGCCGAACGTCTCCTCCAGGAGTCCCCGGATCACATCCAGGTCGAGGCCGATGAGCGCCGCGAGCGCGCCCGTGTACGCGATGTTCTTCATCAGGATGCGCTCGCGACCGCCCTCGAACGCCTTCACGCACATCTCGGCCAGCGGCACACCGAGGAAGGTCACGTCGTCCCGCTTGAGCGTGTCGCCCATGGGCCAGCTCGAGTCGTGCAGCAGCCAGCCCCCGGGCACGACCTCGGCGATGTCGCGCGCGTACGTCTGCGGGTTCATGGCCACGACCAGGTCGAAGCGCGGCGTGCGCGCCACGTGGCCGCGCCCGTTCACCCGGATCTCGTACCACGTGGGGAGACCCTGGATGTTCGAGGGGAAGACGTTCTTGCCCGACACGGGGATCCCCATGCGGAAGATCGTCTGCATGATGAGCCCGTTGGCGCTGGCCGAGCCCGTACCGTTGATCGTGCCGATCTTGAACGCGAAATCGTTCACACGGCCCGTCATGCGTCCCGTCCCCGCATCATGCTCGCTCCATCGCGTGCGCTCCGTGCCGGCCCCATCGGCCGGGGGCCGCCGCCGGCTCGGCCGTCAGACGGCCGTGGCCGCGGCGCCGGGAGCCATCTCGGCGATCCCGAGCCCGGAGTATGGATGATCCTCGGACCGGCCCGCGTAGGGCTTGAGGAGATCGAAGGTCCGCATGTCCCAGGCATCCGTGGGACAACGCTCGGCGCAGAGACCACAGTGGATGCAGAGGTCCTCGTCCTTGACCATGACGCGGCCGGTCTGGGGCAATCCTTCGGACACGAGCAGCGGCTGGTCGAGGTTCGACGCGGGAGCCATGAGCCGGGTCCGCAGCTCCGCCTCCTCGCCGCCGTGCGTGATGGTCAGGCAGTTGAGCGGACAGATGTCGATGCAGGCGTCGCACTCGATGCAGAGCGACCCGGTGAAGTGCGTCTGAATGTCGCAGTTGAGGCAACGCTGCACCTCGATGAGGGTCTGCTTCGCGTCGAACCCCTCCTCGACCTCGATCTCGAGCTTCTGGAGACGCCGCTCGAGGCGCACGTGGCGCATCTTGGCGCGGTGCGCGTACTCGTAATCGTTGGAGTAGGTCCATTCGTGGAGCCCCATCTTGGCGCTGACCAGGTTCATGCGATCGGGGGGCCTCTTTCGCACATCCTCCCCGTGGCAATAGGCGTGGATGGAGATCGCCGCCTGATGCCCGTGCTCGACCGCCCAGATGATGTTCTCGGGCCCCCAGGCCGCATCTCCGCCCGCGAAGACGCCCGCCCGCGTGGTCATGAAGGTCTTCTTGTCGACGATCGGCTCGTGCCATTCGTTGAACTCGATGCCGATCCCTTCCTCGATCCAGGGGAAGGCCGTCTCCTGCCCGATGGCCAGGATCACCGCGTCGGCGGGGAAGAAGGCCTCGTCCAGCTTCTCGGCCCGCAGGCGTCCCTTCTCGTCGGGCTCCCAGTCGACGATGTCGAACTTCATCCCCTTGAGCACGCCGTCCTCCACGACGAACTCGGTGGGCGAGTGGTTCTCGACGATGTCGACCAGCTCTTCTTCGGCATCCTCGAGCTCCCAGGGCGAAGCCTTGAAGTAGGGCTTCGACTTGCGGGCCATCACCTTCACGTCCGTGCCGCCGATGCGCTTGGCCGTGCGGCAGCAGTCCATGGCGGTGTTCCCGACCCCGATCACGAGCACGCGCGCCTCGATCGCATCGATGTGCCCGAAGGCCACGGACTCGAGCCAATCGATACCGATGTAGATGTGATCGGTGTCGTGTCGTCCGGGGAGCTCCAGCTCCTTGCCCTTGGGGGCGCCGGATCCGATGAACACCGCGTCGTATCCCTGCTCGAGCAGCCAGGCCATCGAAGTGACCGGGGTGTTGAGCCTCAGGTCCACACCCATGTCGAGAATGTAGTTGATCTCCTCCCACAGAACTTTAGGCGGGAGACGGAATTGCGGGATGTTGGTCCACATGAGCCCGCCCGGCCTGTCGAGCTTCTCGAAGATGGTCACCTCGTAGCCCAGCGGGAGGAGATCGCGGGCCACGGTGAGCGAGGCCGGGCCGGCGCCCACGCAGGCGATCCGCTTCCCGTTCTTCGCGGTGGGGACGGCCGGGAGCTGGTCGGTGATGTCGTCGCGCAGATCGGCCGCCACGCGCTTGAGCCGGCAGATGGCGACCGGCTTCTCCTCGACCCGCGTGCGGCGGCAGGCGGGCTCGCAGGGCCGGTCGCACGTGCGCCCCAGGATGCCGGGGAACACGTTCGACTCCCAGTTCAGCATGTACGCGTCGGAGTACCGCCCCTGCGCGATGAGGCGGATGTAGCCGGGGACGTTGGTGTGGGCCGGACACGCCCACTGACAATCGACCACCCGGTGGTAGTAGTCGGGGTCCCAGACGTTGGTCGGTTCCACGGCCGCTCCGGGCGGGCCCGCGTCCCGCCGAAAGAGGACAGAACTCCGCGCGAAGCCACGCCGGTCGCGCGTCCGCATCAATCCTACCGGACGACCATCGCGCGTGCTACCTGTGGGAGGGGATGCGGGCGTCAGCCGGCCAGGCGCTGGACTTCCTGCCACGCCTCGGCGCGGCGCTGGGCCTCCTCCGAGAGGCGGTCGGCGAGCCGGAGCAGCTCCTGCGGGGATCGCGCCGTCGAGGCGCGGGCCCGGGCCAGGGAGGCGATGGCCTCCTCGAAGCGCCCGATCAGGGCGTCGCGGGCATCGGTGGCGCTGCGCGCCGCTCCCTCGAGCACCGTGTCCGGCGCTCCCGCCGAGGGCTGCCGCTCGAGGATGTCCAGGCTGTCGTCCAGGTGCTCGAGATCCGAGGCGGCGCGGCAGGCGAGCGCGAGCAACTCCTGGCTCGCCGCCTCCAGCTCCTCGCCCGCGGAGCCCTGCTCGTCACCCACGAGCGTCGCGACCAGCGCCGTGAGGTCCTTGAGGTAGCGACGGGCGCGGCCCGGTCGCAGCCGCGCCAGGGCGGCACGCACCTCGTCCTCGATCGGCGCGGGGAGCCCCAGCACCGGCGCGGAGGCGGGCCGCCACACCGGAAGCCCGACGCGGCGCACGGCCGCCGCCACGAGCAGGCCGGCGAACACCGGGCCGAGGACGAGCATGAAGGGGGCGGAGGTCAGTCCGACGTGCAGACCGGCCCCCGCGCTGGCACCTGCCAGGGCGAGCAACGGCCACGGCACCCGCCGCCACGCCTTGCGATCGGCGACCGCGACCGCGTGCACGCCGCGCAGCGAGAGAACGCCGGTCGCGCGGCCCGCCGCCCCGGACGAGAGCCGCACGATGGGCCGCTGACCCACCGCGGCGTCCCGGGCCTCCTCCCGGCTCACGATCCCGTCCAGGGCTCCCACCAGCCACGCCTCGATCACCCGTCGCTCGGCACGCCGCTCGGCGGGCCGGATGAACAGGAGCGTGTCGGACTCGGATGCGGCGCACGTGGCGCAGCTGCCGAGCCCGAGCGCGTCGGCCGTTCCGCAGATGTCGCACACCCAACCGACGAACCCGACCTCGGCGGCCCCTCTCCGGGTCGCGCTCACGGCCGCTCGAGCCCCGCCAGGGCCTCACGGGCGCTGCGCGTCCATCCGTCGGCGTGGGAGTAATGCTCCAGGAAGCGCTCGAGGAACCCGCGTGCCCCGGCGCGGTCTCCCAGACCGAGCCGGGCCATCCCCGCGTGGTAGAGCGCCATGTAGTGGTTGGGCCAGTAGTCGACCACCAGCTCCATGATCGGCCCCGCCGAGCGATCGTCCCCGGCGTCGGCGACGGGGTGACCCACGTCGAACACGATCCCGGCGGCGCGCCAGCGGTCCTCGGAGTCCAGGCGGTCGATGATCTCGCGCGACCGGTCCGTCATCCCGGCCAGGGCATAGCACGCGGCGCTGTAGCCGGCCGCCTGGAAGCCATCGGATGGGGGTGGCGTCCAGCGGTGGCGCGTCTCCACCTCGACGGCGTTGCAGTGGGG
>JBFIOX010000037.1:0-12760 GCA_041610455.1 Gemmatimonadota bacterium | reverse complement strand
CAGGCGGAGCTCGAGTTCTTCGTCCATCCCGACCAACGGGACTCCTGGTTCGAGCACTGGCGCGAGGAGCGGCTGCGCTTCCACCGCGAGATCGGCTTCGCGCCGGAGCGCCTGCGGGTGCGAGACCACGCGCGCGAGGAGCTCGCCCACTACGCGCGCACCGCGGTGGACGTGGAGTTCCACTTCCCCTTCGGCTGGCAGGAGATCGAGGGCATCCACAACCGCACCGACTTCGACCTGAAGCGGCACCAGGAGCATTCGGGCAAGAAGCTGGAGTACTTCGATCCCGCGACGAACGCGCGTTACGTGCCCTACGTGGTCGAGACCTCGGCGGGCCTCAGCCGTACGCTGCTCGTCGTGCTGGCCGACGCGTACGACGAGGAGGAGATGGGGGGAGAGACGCGCGTCGTCCTGCGGCTGAAGCCCTCGCTCGCGCCGGTCCACGCCGCCGTATTCCCGCTGGTCAAGAAGGACGGGATGCCCGAGGTGGCCGAGAAGCTGGCGGCGGATCTGCGCGGACGCTTCAACGTCTTCTACGACGCGGCCGGCTCGATCGGCCGTCGGTACCGGCGGCAGGACGAGGCCGGCACGCCCTACTGCCTCACGATCGACGGTCAGACGCTGGAGGACGAGACCGTCACGGTGCGCGATCGGGACTCGCTCGAGCAGGTGCGGGTGCCGCTGGCGGGGGTCGCCGGCTACCTGCGCGATGCGATGGAGTCCGAGCCGGCCGCCGCCTGACGGCGCGGGCTCCCCATCATGGCGTTCGACGTCGGCGAGATCCGCGACCGCGCACAACGCCTCAAGAGCGCGATCGCGCTCGAGCGCTACGAGACGCGGGCCGGGCTCAAGGAGCGCTCGGCCTTCAAGCGCCTGTACGACGATCACCAGTTCCTCCTCGCGCCCCAAGTGCTGCCGGCCATCCAGCGCGAGCTCGCCGAGGCCGGCGGAGACGAGCGGCGTCGCTTGGGCTCCTTGTTCAACTGGGTGGCCGGGCAACACGTCGAAGCCGCGCTCGCCCCGCTCGAGGACGAGCTGAGAGCCTGGGAGGCAGGGGCGACGGTGGTCCTGGCGGATCGCGAGGTGCCGCTGCGGGGGGTCGAAGCGGCCGTGGCCCGCGCGAACCGCCGGGGCGAGCGTCTGGCTTGGGAGGCCGCGCGCAACCGGCGGGTCGAGGACGCCGCGGCCCTCCGGCTCGACATTCTCCATCGCGAGCGCGAGGCGGTGGGTCAGCTCGGGATGGGCACGTACGTGGAAGCGCGCGAGCGCCTGGCCGGCCTGAACCTGCGGGGGCTCGAACGGGAGGCGGTCGAGATCCTCGCACGGACGGAGAGTGCGTACCGCGAGGCCTTCTTGCGCGAAGTGGGGCGGCGCATCGGTATCGAGTCGCGATCGGCGGCGCGGTCCGATGCGGTATGGCTGATCGCCATGCGGTGGTTGTCCCAGCCGTTCGCCATGAGCCCGCTCCTCACGCGCCTGCGGCGCGATCTGGAGCAGATGGGGTTGCCGCTCCCGCGCGATGGCGTCGTGCGCATGGACTTGGATCGCCGGCCGTTGAAGGAAGGAATGTCGTTCTGCGCGGCGATCCAGGTTCCCGGCGACGTCGTGCTCGTCGTCTCGCCGGTCGGAGGCTGGGGCGACGCGAGGTCGCTGCTGCACGAGATCGGTCACACGCTCCACTTCGCCTACACATCACCCGCGCTGCCTTGGGAGGACCGCGCCCTCGGCGACACCGCGGTGACGGAGACCTTCGCCCTGGTGTTCGAGTGTCTGACGCTGGACCGGGGTTGGGTGGAGCGCACGACCGGCCTCTCGGGAAGCGTCCTCGACGAGTATCTCGCCTTGGCCGCCTTCCTCCAGCTGTACCGAGTGCGGCGTCATGCGGCGCAATTCCTCTGGGAGATGGAGCTCGCCGCCGCCGAGCGGCCGGGGGAGCTGGCGTCGCGCTACGCGGACCTGCTCGGGCAGGCGACGGGGTTCGCGCACGATCCGCTCACGTTCATCGAGGACGTCCGCCGCGGCTTCTGGGTGGCGCGCCAGTTGCGATCGTGGATGCTGAGCGCGCTCATGACCGCCGCGCTGCACGACCGTTTCGGGCCACAGTGGTACCAGGATGCGGTCGCAGGCCAGTTCCTGGGTGAAATCCTCTCGGAAGGCCAGCGCGAGGATGCGTCGCAGCTCGCGACCCAACTCGGCGAGGATCGGCTCACGGCGGCCCGCCTTTTGGAGAGGTTCGATCGATGGCTCTCATGAAGCGGTTCGCCGCCGGATTGATCGCGGGGGTGGCCGGGGTCGGCTATTTCAAGGCGGTCAAGCGGCGCAACGCCGCCCTCGAGCGCCCGCCCGCCCGCGACGTCCGGGGGGAGCCGTTCCACATCGGCCTCTTCCGCTACTCGGACGGCGAGGAGGTCGAATACATCGATGCGGGGGCGGGGCCCGCTCTGGTGTGGGTGCCGGGGGCCGACGGCCCGAAAGAGACCTTCCGCTACCAGCTGCCCCACTTCGCTCGCGACCACCGCGTCGTGGCAGCCGATCTGCGCCGGCGCGTCGAGCCGCAGCACGATTTCGACCGGTTCACCGAAGACCTGGTGGAGTTGCTGGAGGCGCTCGATGTCGACCGCTTCGTGCTCATCGGCCAGAGCCTGGGCAGCGCGATCACGATCCGCTTCGCGGGCCTCTTCCCCGAGCGCGTCAGGGGGATCGTCCTCTCCAACCCCGTGGCGCGGGTCTCGTACGAGCACGTCGGCCTCAACCGGACGAGTCTCATCCCGCTGGCCATGGGGACCACCCGTTACCTCCCGACTGGGGTGAGTCGCGCGCTCGCCCGGCTGTGGAGCCGGCTCGGGCTGTGGATCTTCGACGACTCTCCGGGGCGTGACGCGCTCATCGAGTACGCGTTGTTCACGGGCCCGCGCACGGTCCCGGCCAGCGTCTCGGAGGCGCGCGTCGGGCTGCTGCGGGGCTTCGATCTCGCGCCCGATCTGGCCAGGATCCGGGTTCCCGCTCTCGTGGTGAAGGGCCCCCACGACGTGTATTGTCCGGTCAGCTGGGCGCTCGAGATCGCCGATCGCCTGTACGATGCGGAGTACGTACCGATCCGCGGCACCGGGCATTGTTCACACATCTCGCGCCCGGGCGCCTTCAATCAGGCCATCGAGACCTGGCTGGCCGAGCTCCCCGCCGAGGTCGCGTCGGCGGCGGCGCGGGCTCGCGCCGCCGGGTCCCCAGCCGGCTCGGACGGCACCGCCGGGGAGGACGCATGACGAAGCCCGTGTTCAGCTCGCGCGCCGCCATGATGCTCGCGATGCTCGGCATGGCGGTCGGGACCGGCAACATCTGGCGCTTTCCGCGCATCGCCGCGTCCAACGGCGGCGGCTCGTTTCTCGTGGCTTGGGTCGTCTTCCTGCTCCTGTGGTCGGTCCCGCTCATCCTGGTGGAGTTCGCGGCCGGCAAGACATCGCGCACGGGGCCGATCGGGGCGTTCGCCAAACTGGCCGGGGCCGGCTACAGCTGGATGGGCGCCTGGGTGGCCTTCGTTTCCACCGCGATCATGTTCTACTACTCGGTCGTGATGGGCTGGACGATCCGCTATCTGTTCGGCTCGGTGACCGGGACGGTGCCCACCTCGGCTTGCGACCCGGCCGCCGTCGGCTGCGTCGGTCCGCAGCAATTCTGGGATGGTTTCATCGGGTCGCCCTGGCCCATCCTCACCCACGCCATCGCGATCTCGCTGGCCGTGTTGGTCGTGCTGCGGGGGGTGCAGGGGATCGAGCGCGCCGCCCGCGTGCTCATCCCGAGCCTTCTGGTGCTCGTCGTCGCGCTCACCATCCGGGCCCTCACCCTCGACGGGGCGAGCGCCGGGCTGGCGTTCCTCTTCACGCCAGATTGGGGCGCCCTCGCCGACGCCGACATCTGGCTCGAGGCGCTCACCCAGAACGCCTGGGACACGGGAGCCGGCTGGGGGCTCATCACTGCCTACGCCGTCTACCTGAGAAAGCAGGAAGACACGACGCTGAACGCCTTCATGCTCGGCTTCGGCAACAACTCCGTGTCGCTACTCGCGGGGATCATGGTCCTGTGCACCGTGTTCGCGATCCTGCCCAACGCGGCCGACCAGATCGTGGGTGCGGGGAACGAGGGGCTCACGTTCATCTGGGTGCCGCAGCTGTTCGGGCGCATGCCGGGCGGCTCCGTGTTCATGGTGCTGTTCTTCCTGGCGCTCGTGTTCGCGGCGTGGAGCAGCCTCATCGCCATGATCGAGCTGGCCTCGCGCGTGCTCACCGACGCGGGCGCGCGGCGCCGCAACGCGATCCTGACCGTGGGCGGGCTGGGTTTCGTCCTCGGACTTCCCTCGGCGATCTGGATCGAGGTGTTCCGCAACCAGGACTGGGTGTGGGGCGTGGGGCTCATGGTGAGCGGTCTGTTCTTCGCGCTCATGGTGATTCGGCATGGCGTCGAGCGCTTCCGGACGACGCTCGTGAACAGCGAAGGGAGCGATGTGCAGGTGGGCCGCTGGTGGAACGTGGTGATTCGGCTGGTGGCGCTCCAGGCGGTCGTGATCACCGTGTGGTGGTTGTGGCAGGCCGTGAATCCGGACGACCTGGCCGCGACGTTCACGCCCTGGTCGCAGTTCAACGTGGGGACGGTGCTCGTGCAGTGGGCGCTGGCGCTGGCCGTCTTCATCGGACTGAACCGGTGGCTGGCCGCGAACGCGACCGGCGCGCGCGCGGGCGACTGAGCGGAAGCGCCCGTGACGCCATCGAGCGCCGACTTCAAGGAATCCATGGCACAGCTCGCCGGCGGCGTCGTGATCGTGACCACCGTGGGAGAGGACGACCGGCCCCGCGGCATGACCGCCACCGCGGTGTGCTCGGTGTCGCTCGATCCGCCGCTCGTGATGGCCTGCGTGAGTCACGTGACGGCGACCTACCGGGCGGTGCAAGCCTCGGGGATCTTCGCGCTGAACGTGCTGCCGGCCGGAGCCGCCGCCCTCGCGCGGCGCTTCGCTTCCGATCGGCGGGACAAGTTCGTCGGCCTGGAGACGCGCCGCGGGGCGACCGGGGCCCCGCTGCTCGCCGGCGCGCTGGCGCATGCGGATTGCACCGTCGATCGCTCCGTGCCGGCGGGCGATCACACGATCTTCATCGGCAGGGTGCTCGCCGTGACCGGGCCCGACGAGGAGGCGTCCCTGCCCCTCATCTATTTCCGCGGTCGGTACGGGTCGCTGGCCCCCCTCGCTGGCGAGTCGGCGGAGGAGCCGTCCCCGTGAAGCTGAGGCGCTTCAGCGAGCTGGCCGGCCGTATGTGGGAGGAGATCCCCCCGCAGACGCGGGAGGGCGTGGACGCGTTGGCGATCGAGGAGCGGGCGGTGCCGCACCCGGACTTCGGCGACGTGTTCACCTTGGGCGAGTGCATCACCGACAGCTGGCCCAGCGGGTTCGGCGAGGGCGAGATGCGCTCCGAGCTGGTGCTGTACCACGGATCTTTCCGCGAGCTGGCCGAGCGAGATCCGGCGTTCGATTGGGAAGGCGAGCTGTGGGAGACCATCCTGCACGAGCTGTTGCATCATCGCGAGGCGGCGGCCGGAGAATCGGGTCTGGATGACTTCGACTGGGCCGAGGAGCAGAACCGCAGACGGCTGGCGGGCTGGTCGTTCGATCCCGCGTTCTATCGCTTCGTGCCGACGGGGGCCGATGGGGTGGTGAGGCTCGACTCGGAGATGTTCCTCGAGGTCGAAGTGCCCGCCGACGCCGACGAGGCGGTGTTCGCATGGCGGGGACGCTCGTACTCGATTCGCGTGCCGCGCGGGGTGCGAAGGGGCTTCTTCCAGGTCGCCAACCTGGCGGCGGGGCGGCTGTGGGTGGTGGTTCGACGCAGGCGAAAGCGATGGCGCCCCTGGGGTGGGGTAGGGGGCCGGGAGCCGCTCGAGCTGAGCCGGATCGCGCTCCCCCGTCCCGCGGCGACGGAGGCCTAGCGTGCCGCTCTTGGGCGGGTTCCGGCTCGGTCGGTGGTTCGGATTCCCGGTCCGCATCGACTACTCGTGGTTCCTCGTGGCGGCGCTGGTGGTGTGGACGTTCAGCGCGAGCGAGTTCCCGCGGCTCCTGCGCGGCTACGCCGGCTCGACCTATCTCGTCATGGGGGTGGCGGCGGCGCTTCTCTTCTTTCTCTCGGTCCTGCTGCACGAGCTGGCGCACGCGGTGGTCGCACGCACCCGTGGCGTCACGGTCGAGAGCATCACGCTGTTCGTGTTCGGCGGGATCGCCCAGGCCCGCGAGGAGGCCAAACGTCCGCTGGACGAGTTCCTGCTCACCGCGGCGGGCCCGCTGTCGAGCCTGCTCATCGCGGGAGCGTTCCACGCCGCGCGTCTGGGCGCCGAGGCCGTCGGCCTCTCGCCGCCCGTCTCCACCGTCTTCGGCTTTCTGGCGTTCCTCAACCTCATCCTCGCGGTCTTCAACATGATCCCCGGTTTTCCTCTGGACGGGGGTCGGATCTTCAGATCCATCGTGTGGGCCGCGACGGGCGACATGGCCCGTGCCACGCGCTGGGCCACGTGGGGCGGTCGCATCTTCGGAGGCACCCTCATCCTCACCGGACTGCTTCTCCTCGCGTCCGGGTCGCTGCTCGGAGGCCTGTGGGCCGCCTTCATCGGGTGGTTCCTGATGAACGCGGCGACGACCAGCTTCCGGCAGTTCGAGTACCGCCGGCTCCTGTCTCGCGTCCCCGTGTGGCGCGTCATGACGCCCGAGCCGCGGCGGATCGCGGCCGACACGACGATCGAGCGGGCGATCTCCGACCATTTCCTGCGCGGCCGGGACGACGCCTATCCCGTCGATTTGAACGGGATCGTCCTGGGGCTGATCGACACGACGCGAGCGGCCGGCGTGCCGGCTCCCCTGCGCGCGTCCACCACGGTCGCACAGGTGATGCGCCCGATCTACGAGCTGGCCTCGGTCGGCCCCGGCGAGTCGCTGGCCGACGCGCTCGTGCGGGCCGAGCCCGGCGTCGGGAGTCTGCTCGTGCTCGAGGATCAGCGTCTGGTCGGACTGTTGGACATCCGCGAGGTCGGAGGTTGGGTCCAACGCATGTACCGTCTGGGTCTCATCTCGCGCGACGGGGAGGATTGGAGCGCCGGGTCGGGCGCAGGGGCGGAGATCGCTCCGGGCCGGCATGCGACATTGGCCGAGGGCGGCGATGTGGCCGGCATGGCCGCCGCCGGCCCGCGGTCTCGCCGCGAATCCTGGCCGCGCGCCGAGGGGAGCGCCTGAGACCGGCCGTGCGCCGCCCCCGTTCCAAGCGCGCCCGCACGGAGCACGCGAAGGCGCTCACCCCGCGGCTGGCGGCGCTGTATCCGAGTCTGCGCATATCGCTCGACTGGGAGACGCCGCTTCAGCTCATCGTGGCCACCGTTCTTTCCGCACAGTGCACCGACGAGCGCGTGAATCGCGTCACCCGGGACCTGTTCCCCCGCTACCCCGACGCCGAGGCGCTCGCCGACGCCTCGCTCGACGAGCTCGAAGAGGCGGTGCGGCCCACGGGCTTCTTCCGGAACAAGGCGCGTCACATTCGCGGTCTCGCCCGCAGGGTGGTGGAGGCGTACGACGGAGTGGTCCCGGACAGGATGGACGATCTGCTCACCCTGCCGGGCGTCGCGCGCAAGACGGCGAACGTGGTGTTGAGCAACGCCTTCGGCCGCCATGAAGGGGTCGTGGTCGACACGCACGTCAAGCGGGTGGCGAAGCGCTTGGGGCTCACGGATGCCGAGAACCCGATCAAGGTGGAGGAAGACCTGATGGCGGTGCTGCCGCGAGAGCAATGGCACCCCTTCGCGTGGCGCCTCATCCTCCATGGCCGCGCCGTGTGCCACGCCCGCCGACCGGCCTGTCCGACCTGCCCCCTGCGCGAGCTCTGTCCCTCCGCGGACGCCTCCGGGTGAGGGGCGATGGAAACGGGGGTCGAGCGCCTGCGCGAGCGGATCCGCGAAGCCGGGCGCGCGTGCGGATTCGACCAGGTCGGCTTCGCGCCCGCCGAGCCCCCGTCGCACGGCGGGGAGTACGGTCGCTGGTTGGCGGAGGGGTATCACGGGGAGATGGCGTACATGGCTCGGCCCGACGCGGTCGCGCGACGCCTCGAGCCCCGTCGGGCGCTGCCCGGCTGCCGCACGATCATCGTGACCAGCCTCCTCTACGGACCGAGGCCCTCCGGCGCGCCGGTCCGTTCCGAGCGGCGCCGACTGCCGGTGGTGGCCCGCTACGCGCTGGGCCGCGACTACCACGACGTGTTCGAGGAGCGGCTCGACGCGCTGGCCGGTCACATCCGCCAGCTCGTCCCGGAGGCCAACATCAAGCGCTACGTGGACTACGGCCCGGTCTTGGAACGCGACCACGCGCAGCGCGCCGGGTTGGGATGGATCGGCAAGAACACGATGCTCATCGACCCGGACCTGGGATCCTATCTCATGCTGGGCGAGCTCCTCACCGATCTCGAGCTCCCTCCCGACGATCCGTTCCTGCCGGACCGCTGCGGCTCGTGCCGTCGCTGCATCGTCGCCTGCCCCACGGACGCGATTCTCGAGACGCGGCTCATCGACGCGCGACGCTGTATCTCGTATCTGACGATCGAGCTGCGCGGTCCCATCCCCGAGCACCTGAGGGCCCCGATCGGGAATCGCGTGTTCGGTTGCGACATCTGCCAGGAGGTGTGTCCTTGGAACGACGATGCGGCGCGGCCGGCGACGTCGCCGTTTGCGGCGCGACCCGGCCAGCCGCTGCCCGCCTCGGACATGATCGGTTGGGCCGAAGAGCTCTCGGCCCTGGACGAGCAGACGTTTCGGGCCCGCTACCGGGGCACTGCGTTCACGCGTCCGGGTCGGGACGGATTGCTCCGCAATCTCGCGGTGGGGTTGGGCAACTCGGGGGACGCGGAGGCGGTACCGATCCTGAGACGGATGGCCGAGGACGAATCTCCGCTGGTGCGGGAGCACGCGCGCTGGGCGCTGGACAGGATCGCGCCCGGGTATCCGACCGCGCCGGGCCACGAGGAACCGCCAGGCGAGCCGGGGCGTCGAACCGCGCCGCCCCGCGAGGAACCATGAGGCGCGCCCGGCCCGCCGTTCCCGGCCGGGGAGGCAGGGCGGCACTCTCCACAGGTGGTGCATGGATCGGAGCATGAGGATACGGCGGCTGCGGCGGAGACGAGCGGCGGCGCGAAGCGCGTGGCTGCTGGCCTGCTTCCTCTCGGCTGGCGCGGGGGGGATGGCCGTCGAGGCGCGGGCGGTCCAGGAAGCGGGGCAGCCCCAGGAGCCGTTGACGGACACGACGGTGATGGGGCTCCCCGATTCGACCGCCGCCGCGGGGGCCGACCCGGCCGACGACGTCGAGCCCATCCCGGCCGAGCAGGTGTCGCTGGACGAGGAGATCCGCGCCCGGCTCCAGGCCGTGTTCGACCGCGTGAGCTCGCTCTCGGACGTCACGGTGAGCGTGGACGCCGGCGTCGTCAGGCTGTCCGGCACCGTCACGCAGCGGGCGGCGGTGGATCAGGCCGTGGAGCTGGCGCGCAGCCTGGACGGCGTGGTCTTCGTGGACGAGCAGATCGAGGAGACCGCATCCCTCGCGGCCCGGATGGGCGCGACCTGGGACCGGCTGCGGGGCGGCACATGGGGCTTTCTGGCCACGCTCCCGCTCATGGTGGTGGCGCTCGCCATCGTTCTCGCCTTCTCGTTCCTCGGCTCGCTCGTGGGGCGCGGGCGCGTGCTCGGCGTGATCGGGGATCGGAATCCGTTTCTGCAGGGTCTCGTGGGGCGCCTGCTGCAGTTCGGCGCCGTCCTGGCGGGGGTCCTCATCGCGCTGGAGCTGCTCGATGCCACGGCCCTGGTCGGCGCTGTGGTCGGCACCGCCGGCATCGCGGGGCTCGCGCTCGGCTTCGCGTTCAAGGACATCGCCGAGAACTATCTCGCGGGCGTGCTGCTCAGCATCCGCCAGCCCTTCGCCAAGAGCGACCACATCGCGGTCGGCGGCTACGAGGGGAAGATCGTGCGGCTCACCGCGCGCGAGGTCATCCTCATGACGCTGGACGGCAACCACGTACAGATCCCCAACGGCATCGTGTTCCGCGAGGCGGTGACCAACTACAGCCGCAATCCCCGCCGCAGATTCTCGTTCCTGGTGGACGTGGACCCCGAGACCGACCTGAGCGCGGCGCTCGACCTCGGATTGGATACGCTGGGGGCCATGAGCGGAGTGATGGAGGATCCGTCGCCCCACGGGGTCGTGCACGAGCTCGCCGCCTCCACCGTCCAGATCCGCTTCTTCGGCTGGGTCGACCAGCGGGTGGCCGACTTCGCTCGCGTGCGCAGCGAGGCCATTCGCATGGTCAAGCAGGCGTTCGACGCCGCGGCCATCTCCATGCCATCGCCCGAATACCGGGTGGCCATGAGCGGCGCCGCCCCCGCGGCCCCGCCGGAGCGCCGCCCCGCCCCCGCGGCCCCCGACGGCGCTCAGCGGGACGTCTCGGTGGACACTACGATCGACGAGCAGATCGAAGAAGATCGACGGTTGGCGCACGAGCCCGACTTGCTGGAGACGGCCGACGACACCGACCCGCGGGCGTCCGCCGACGCCTACCCACGGGCGCCCGCGGACGCGGACCCGCAGGCCTCCGCCGAAGCGGACCCACGGGCGCCGGCCGCCGATGGCCCACGGGCGCCCGCTGCAAAGGACAGTTGAAGATGGATCTCGCCCGCATCTGGGAGACGGCTTCGGCGTTCGTCCCGACCCTCCTCATGATCGTCGGGGTGGGGATCTTTCTGGCCGTGGCCCGCAGGCTGTTGGACCGCCAGCAAGCTCGCAGCGGAGGTCCGGCCTTCGGGAAGCACCTGACCATGCTGGGGCTGACGCTGGCGGGCCTCGTGGCCGTCATCATGGTCCTCCCGATCAACGACGCCACGCGCGGCCAGCTGCTCAGCCTCTTGGGGATCCTCCTCAGCGCCGCGATCGCCCTCTCCTCCACGACGATCGTGGGGAATGCGATGGCGGGGGTAATGCTGCGCGCGGTGCGCAACTTCCGGACGGGCGATTTCGTGCGCGTCGGGGACCATTTCGGCCGCATCTCGGAGCGCGGGCTGTTCCACACGGAGATCCAGACCGAAGATCGCGACCTGACCACCCTCCCCAACATCTATCTGGTCTCCAATCCGGTCACGGTGACGCCGTCGTCGGGCACGCTGGTCTCGGCCACGGTGTCGCTCGGCTACGACGTGCCGCGCGACGAGGTCGAAGGTCGCCTGATCGCCGCCGGGGAGGGCGTGGGGCTGCACGAGCCGTTCGTCCGCATCCTGGAACTGGGCGATTTCTCGGTGACCTACCGCGTGTCCGGTCTGCTGGAGGACGTCAAGGTCCTGCTCACGACGCGGGCTCGGCTCAACGCGGCCGTCCTGGACGCGCTCCACGCGGCCGGGATCGAGATCGTCTCGCCCAACTTCATGAACACGCGAGCGCTGCCGCCCGAACAGCGTGTCATCCCGCGCCCCACGGCGGCGGCCGAGCCCGCCGGCGACACGGCGGTGGAGGAGGTAGCGTTCCACAAGGCGGAGGAGGTGGCGAGCTCGGCCGACACGCAGGCCGAGTTGGCCGACGAGATCGAGAAGACGCGGGCCCGCCTGGAGAAAATCGGCGATGACTCCGCCGCCCGCGCCGCCCTCGAGACCGAGCTGGCGGAGCTCGAGGCGAGCGCGAAGATGAGAGGGCCGGAGCGGTCGGGGACGTGAAGTGTTAGCTTCGGCCGCGTTCTTGGATCAGAAACGTTCGGCCCCCGCGGTCCCGACGCGGCCCGACGACGGCGCCCGAACGGAGGAGTGACAGCGGCATGCCCGGATACGCAGCGCTCGCCGGCCCGTGGTGGGTTCCCGTCCTGTACGTGCTCGTGCTGGGCCACATCACGAACGTCTGCAACACGCTATACCTGCACAGATCCGCGACGCACGGGGGTGTCGAGTTCCACCCCGTCGTCGCGCACGCCATGCGCTTCTGGCTGTGGCTCACGACGGGCATCGTCACCAAGGAGTGGGTGGCGATCCACCGCAAGCACCATGCATTCGCCGACCGCGAGGGAGACCCCCATTCCCCCGCCGTCGAGGGGTTGGCCAGCATCGTGCTCACGGGCGTCTTCTTCTACCAGCGGGCGGCCAAAGACCGCGAGATGCTCGAGAAGTACGGCAAGGGGACGCCGACGGATTGGATCGAGCGCCACGTGTACAGCAACCGACTGCGATCGCTGGGCATCGCGATCATGGCGCTGGTCGACATCTATCTCTTCGGTCCGTGGCTCGGACTGCTCGTGTGGTCGTGCATGGCGATCTGGGTGCCGATCATGGGGAACATCATCAACGGAATCGGCCACGCACTCGGCTATCGGACGTTCGACACGCGCGACCACAGTCACAACATCTATCCGTGGGGCATCTGGATCCTCGGTGAGGAGCTACACAACAACCACCACGCCGACCCACGCTCCGCGAAGTTCAAGGCGCACTGGTGGGAGTTCGACATCGGCTGGATGTACATTCGCGCTTTGGAGTTCGTCAGGCTGGCCAAGGTGATCTACGCGCGGTCGGCCAACGCCACCGACTTCGCGGCCAAATACTACCAGGAGCACGTCTCCGGCCCGGTGGGCGCGCGGGTCGACCGAGCCCTCGCGCGCATCCAGCGCGCGAAGGAGGACGGGCTGGCCCGCATCGAGGCCGCGCGAGAGGACGGAAGGGCCCGCAT